>JANXTQ010000194.1 GCA_025352305.1 Actinomycetes bacterium | reverse complement strand
CTCTCCGTGGGTTCCTTTCGTTACAACGTAGGACGACTTCGTAAAGAGCAGCTTCGAGGCGTCAATCTGATCGATTTCGTTCACACCTTGTCGGTAAGTCGATGTCGGGTACTGCGAGGTGACGTTGACGACGTTTTTGATTTTGACCATGGGCTTGTAATGGGTCGATCGTCCCGTGTCCACTTTCCAGTACGCGTAACTCACCCGAAAGTCGCTATTCATCCACAGAGTTCCGCCGGCACTACTCGCCTTCTTCCAACACTTGACGGTGTTGTGAGGTCCGTTGACGTACGCCCAGTAGTCACCCTTGGACGTTGAAAGTATACGTAAAGCCGTAATTTTCGACGTGCACGACGTTCCCGTTTTGCAGGGTGTTGCAAACGTGTCCGTTCGCCATTTGATGAGGCCATTTACGCTCTCTGTTACTTGCGTGTCGTCGACCGCTCTTTCGTACGCGTAAAGCGGCTTCGATTCACCCCATCCCAGCACCCAATTGTTGGGGCTCGAATATCCAAAGAAGTAGTAGTTACTGACAACGCCGCGAGTGTGGCCTACGTGATTCGTCTTGTTTACGACTTTCTTGTAGTACGCAATGGTGGCTGAATCTCCGCTGACCGAGTGAGATAGGGATGCTCCCGACGAAGAGATACTCAGCACTGCGCAGCTGGTAGCGGCCAACACGACGCGAGCTGCACGAAATAAGGAAATTTTGCGAAACGTCACGGCCATGGCTCCACACCCTTTATTAATCGATCGGTTTAGTCGGTTCCTATCACGAAAGTCGGGGACCTGCCAGATTTGGAGCAGTAGTCGATGGCCTTCAACGAACGACCGCCCTGCAGGCTGTCTACTGAGCTCGTCATTGATGTCTGCAAGCCACATTGACTCTTGGCCGTTGCAACTCGAGTGCCCCCGCCATGTGATGTCGTCGAGGGTGCCAAGATAAGTAGATGCCGGGAACTTTGAAGAACTACGAAACCGTCAATCTCGCTAACTGGGAAAGTCGAGTTCCCTTGCATCTGCAGGGCTATCAGTTCGACGAATTTCGTACGAATCCAAATTTCCTTTCGGGCGTCGTCACCTTTGATCGACCCCGGCTCGGTGATATAGCCGGGGCAGACCTGATTCACCTCCAGTGCCACATTGGAACCGATACCGTGTCGCTGGCGAGACTCGGTGCCAACGTCACCGGCCTGGACTTTTCGCCGTCAGCTTTGACAGCGGCACGCAAACTCGCGGTCGATGCGGGAGCGCAAATTGAATTTGTCGAGGCCAGCGTCTTTGACGCCGCAGCCGTGTTGGGAAGCGAAAAATTCGACGTCGTCTATACCGGCATTGGAGCGCTCTGTTGGCTCGCGGACATTTCGGCGTGGGCCAAAGTTGTGGCGGCACTTCTTCGACCCGGCGGGCGACTATTTATTCGCGAGGGCCATCCCGTGTTGTGGGCGCTGGATTTTCCACGCGAGGACGACCTGCTCGTGATTCGTTACCCCTACTTCGAAACCGAAACGGGCACGGAGTTTTGCGAAACGACGACCTACGTTGAATCCGACGGCGTCCTTAGCTCTCCCGACACCGTCCAGTGGAATCACGGACTAGGAGAGATCGTGACTGCGTTGATTAACGCGGGACTCCAGATCACTCGGCTCGACGAGCACGACTCGGTGCCGTGGAATCCCTTAGGTGAGTCAATGGAGACGCTGGAAAATGGTGAGTGTCGACTTCGTGAGGGCCGTGAACGGCTCCCGTTGACCTATACCCTCGAAGCGGTCAAGACCACTTAGCCACCGTTGCCGGCCGCCGCGTAACTGCGACACGGCTCACCTCGCAGGGCGCCACACGCCGCTTCGGCGAGGACCGTGGGATTGGCCACGACATTAAATACCAACGAACTCGCGAACACTCCACCGAGTGACACCGTGTCGCTCACCGTTCCGTTGGTGGCAAACGTGGCGTACGTCCAGGCCGCGCGGTCTCCGCCGGGCGCACTGACGACAATGCGTAGTTGAGTACCCGCGGCGAACACGTGCGCAATGGGATCAATCGCAATTCGAACCAGCGTGTACTGGGCCGACGGCAAATTGTGTTGTTGGCTTGTTAGATACTGCGCCACGGGATGAAGCACCGTTGACGTCGAGGCGTACGTGTGAAAGGACGCTCGCTGGACACCCGTCGCGACAAAAACTTCGTGGCCATCGGGTCGCACTTCGCTGAGTGTTACCTGCAGATCCGTGTCAAGGGCCGTGGACTTCACGTAGAGATCCAAACTCGCGGGACCAACAATCGTGGTCTGCTGAGCGAACGGCGCGGCGAGGAATCCGATCCCGTCCGTTCCCGTCACCGGCGTCCACACGTAGGGCGGTTGTGCGTTCCAGGGATTACCGGTGGGCAGATCGACCAGCGGTCGATTCGCGGGGTTCGGCAGGAAACTAACAGTGCCCGCCGAGCCCTTGGCTCCGAGAGCTCCACCACCGGCGAGGTACAGACGCGTGAGGGTTCCCGGGGCCGGGGGCCACGAGGTGAAGTCCTGCTCACCCATGGGCTGCAAAGTTCCCGGACCGAGCGGACCGGCACCGTTGTTGTACAAAACTCGCACGCGAGGATCGCTCTTGACAAACGCGGTCTTTACCGCCGCGAGAGTTGCCGACGAGGTGAATCGAAGAGCGGGCAGTGCCATTTCCGTTGTGCCCGTCGACGAATGCAGTATCGCGGGATGGAGCAGTTTCAATGCTCCGTAGGCGCCCTTGACGGCGCTGGAATGGGTTGTTCGCCCCGCCACGTAGATCTCTAAGAACTCCAGCCAACGTGTGATGGTCGCGGGACCCATTGAGTCAATGTGCAGCCCGTTGTCGATCGTCGCGAAAACACTCTTGTCCTTCGCGAGTGCCGCAATCAGGTTGACCCACTGCGGCCCCGTCTGTTCATCTTGGAGTGAGCCAACCAAAAATACCGGCACGTTGATGTGGCTCGCCCACACGGCCGGGCTGCGCTGATCGTAGAGCGACGGAGTGCGCTCCAACCCGGGACCGAGCAGTGAGTTCAAGCTCTGGGACTGCAAGTGCAGCGCTTGATTGTTAAAACAGGTGGTGTCACCCGTCGCGATCTCGGCTTGCGCCCAGGGTTGACCACCCATTGAGGCCGGCAGTGCGTCATTTTCACGATCCGCAATCCAACTAGCCGCAAAGCCGTTGTTGTAAATACCGCCGGGATAGCCCGTTGAGTACAAGTCGTCCGTTGGACTCATGGGTGCAATGGCGGCGAGGTCCGGCGGACGGGTTCCGGCAACTTCAAACTGCGAAATACCGGAGTAGGAAATGCCGACCAGACCCACCTTGTGATGCAGAACAAAACTCTGGTGGGCAACAATCTCGACGGCGTCGTATCCGTCGTAGTCCGAATCGAGTCCAAAGAGGTCAAAGGCGCCGCCCGAACAGGCGGTTCCTCGCATTTGCAAACTCACGACGGCAAAACCGAGTTCGGGGGCCAAGAAGGATCCCACAATCGTTGACGTGGACGGCAGAAGTGCCGGGTTCGACACGGGCTTACCCGTCAAACTGTCAATCAAGCTGGCCGGTCCGGCCACGTTGTAACCCGAATACTCAATCAGAGTGGGAAACGGACCTTGGGCCAAGGTCTTTCCGGGCGGCAAACGCAACGTCGCCGCGAGCGAGACACCGTCGCGCATGATCAGATAGTTCAGACCGACTTTTAGGTGCTGCGATGTGTAGAGCGACGACGAGACGGCGCTCGTGGGCGCCAAGACCGTAAGGGAACTCGTGCGCGAACTGCCCGCCACCGTGGCATGAGACTGATAGCCCGTTCCGGGAGTCAAATTGCGAGCGATGAAACTGCCGAGTGCGTCCGACGGCGCGCTGGCAACCACCTGGTGCGCAGCGTTCGTGAAGATAACGGTCGTTCCTGGATCAGCGCCGCTCACGTACGCTTCGCCAATACCGCCGTGAGCGGCGTAGGGATAGCTCGAAGCGGTCGCAGCAGCAATTGCTATTGGCAGCACGGCGACCGTAGCCACGATCGTGGCGCTCGTCAGCACAGCCAAATGACGAGCACGCCAGCTAGTCCCGCGTTGACGACTGCGAAACTGAATCATCCGATCCCCCCAGATAGGTACGTGACAAAACTAGCGAGGTTTTGCCCGGTACCTACACCACCACGATTCGCCACAGGGCGGTCAATGCCACGACCGGGCTCACGAGCAGCGCCGTTCGCTGTAGTGATCGTCGAGTCGGCGAACTCAGAAGCTGGAACCACGCGAGAGCCATCGGCACGGTCGCGTAACGATCGTCAAACGGAGAACGCCACCCGTTGGACGTTTCACATATCACGAGCAATACAGCCACGGCGAGCACGACGAAC
>JANXTQ010000010.1 GCA_025352305.1 Actinomycetes bacterium | reverse complement strand
TTGGCGTCACGAACTGAAGACAGGTACCCGGAGAGTTGACGGTGAGCGACGGCAGGAAGCGAGGAATGGGGCTCAGCACGATGACTTTGGACCCCGCGACTTTGTACGTCGCTGCGGTAGTAGCAATCTCCGCCTTCAATGTCGAGAGGTCCGGCACCGTCGCGGGAGAGAGCGCGTAGCCCTTGCCGTCGAGCAGAACGACCTTGGGCTTGTTCTTTACGGCCCACGCTTGGATGTTGGCCATAAAGGCGTTGCACACGCCGACCGTTACTGGTCCAATGATGTCGAAGGAACTGGGATTGGGATTGCCCCAGGGCGCACATCCCGGCTTAGCGAGAAAGACGATCTTCCACAGCAACGACTTACCAATGGCGTTGAGCGCGGGCAGCCACATTCCCGCCTGGGAGTCTCCGGTCAGCAGAATGGTGCGCTTGGCTTTTAGGTCGCCGTAGGCGCAGAACGTTCCCGCGTTGCTGGGCACGCTCGTTATTGAACTGTCGGCGTAACAGGGGAATCGAATCGGCGCCAACGTCGCATCGAGCACCGTCATTTGAGTCAACAGCGGCAAGGTCTTGGTCAGATCGGGCGCCTTGGTGATCTTGACCGACGCGCTGACAGCACTCTTCAGCGCCGTCAAAGTAGGTGGCTTCGAGGTCAGCGCTCCGGCAACTGTGAGTTCCGCGGCGATCAGGGTTCCGACCGTCAGCACACTCGCCAACGCGCGAACCGAGCGACGACTCAGCGTCTGCGGGTTCGAAAATGAGTGATTCACAGTGAAAGTCCCTTGTGTTCAGTTGCCACCACAACAACGACCTGATCTTAATTCAGGACGCGAGGAGTATTTCCGTCAGCCTCAGGCCGATCCCGACGTCGTGGTGGGGTCAATGCGAGCCAGAACCGCGTTGAGCGCGGCAATAACGACCTTGCGCGAAGCATCACTGAAATTGCTAACGAGCGATTCAATCGCTACTTCGCGGTGACCTTCAGCGACCAAAATCGAGACCAACGTGAACGGGGTTTTGACGCCCGGCAGCGACACAACGGCGGTGCCCCCGCGGCGCCAGCCGTGGGCGAAGGTGATCGGGGTGTAGTTCTGACTCACCACTGACGCGGCCGCGGCGTCGGCCGAGGAGTTGACGTAACCCAACAAAATCTGGGCCGACTGTTGAGCAAAACAGTGGCCGAAGCGCGCCGAGGAGTACTCCTTTAAATCGTCGCGCACCATCTGCGTGGTGGCGTAGTACTGAGAGTACGAACCAATCTCCATGCCACCGAATGAACTGCTGCGATACGTCGTGCCCGACTCTTGAATCTGCGGGATAACTCCCGAGCCACCAAAGAATCGGTCGTTGTGCGCCTTTACGTGCATGCAGGAGTAAAAGTTCGCCGCTACGACGTTGAAGATTTTCTTGTCCAGTCCCGTTGGCTTCGCTGGCAACGTCGAACTGGTCGTGACGGCACCGGCCGGACCAATTAACACGCTGACGTAACTGTGCGCGAGCGCGCTAAAGCCGGGTGGCAGATCGGTGCCGCGAATGTTCGCGCTCGCCACGTCAGCAGAACTCGGCCCCGGAGCAGAGCTGATTGTCGTAATGACCGAGGCCAGTGACGCCGCGAGGAACACCACAGCGACCGAGATCACCGACACCGCGCGAACTCTCCTCGAGCGAACGATTATCCCCCCGCTGTTGCGAATGAGTTCTTCTAGATCTGCGTACTCCCGACGGCGACGAGCTCGTAAGCGGTAACGAACCCCCGCAATGGTGAAACGAATAGTGAGCCAACGTCCAACTGTGGCTTCGAGCTGGTGCAACTCTGATATCGGTGTCTGCCAGACGGTGGACGGCTCGCCAATCCACAAGGTGAGCCGCGACTCATCAATCGCTACCGCTACTGGCGCCGACGGCCCGTTCGCGACGAACGCGGGTGTCAACGTGAAGCCCTCGAATCGCGTGACGAGGCTCACGTCGGCGCTCCGACGGAACTGCTCACGACCTCGAGGGCCGCTTCGGCCGCGACGTCGAGTGTTCGCTCTAAGTCGTTCGTCGAATGCGCCAGCGAGACAAAAAGAATTTCGTAAGCACCCGGCGCGAGTGCAACTCCCCGGCGCAACATGGCGTGAAAGAACGGGCGATAGAGCGAGTTCTCACAGAGCGACGTGGCTTCTAGGAAGTTCTTCGGCGCGGCTACGGGTTCTAAGGAGAGATAGAGACCCATGAGGGGACCCACGTGCGGGGTCAGCGCGACGAGTCCGCTGGAGGAAATCGCGTCGGCGAGTTGAGTCGCAAAGTTACTGACGGTCGCGGACAGCTCGTTGTACTGGGCAGTATCGAGCGCCGCGAGAACGCTCAGGCCCGCCGCGGTGGCCAGCGGATTGCCCGAGAGTGTTCCGGCTTGATACACGGGTCCGTTCGGGGCCAAGTGACTCAGCAGTTCGCGTGATCCGCCGAAGGCCCCGACGGGGAGTCCTCCCCCAATGACTTTGCCAAAGCACCACAGATCCGGCGTAACACCGAAGAACTCCTCGGCTCCGCCACGCGCGAGGCGAAAGCCGGTGATGACTTCGTCGAAGATCAACAGCGCCCCGACGCGGTCACACTCCGCCCGTAGCGCTGACAAAAAACCTTCGCCGGGCGCCACCAAGTTCATATTCGCCGCCACCGGTTCAACAAGAACCGCGGCGATCGAACTATCCAGAGTCGGTACAACGTTGTACGGCGCTACTCGCGTATTGGCCACGGCACCACTGGTGACGCCAGCGGATCCGGCGAGACCCATCTGGGCGACTCCGCTGCCGGCCGCGACCAGCAGTGCGTCGCTGTGGCCGTGATAACAGCCATCAAATTTGACAATCGTGGAACGACCGGTCGCCCCACGAGCGAGGCGCACCGCACTCATTACGGCTTCGGTACCCGACGAAACGAGGCGGACCTGTTCGAGTCCACTGACGCGCTGCACCATTTCTTCGGCGAGCAGTACCTCGCCGGGTGTGGGCGCTCCAAAGGTTGTTCCGAGCTGCGCCGCGTGGGCGATTGCCTGGACAACTCGAGGCTCAGCGTGACCGAGGATCGACGCTCCGTAGGACTGAACGTAATCAATGTACGTAGTGCCTTCGACGTCAGTGACGTAGGCACCCGAGCCCGACGCCACCGTGTACGGAGTTCCGCCCACGGAGCGAAAGCTACGAACGGGTGAGTCAACGCCTCCGGGAATCACCGACTGGGCGCGTTCAAACCATTCGAGATTGCTGGCACTCACGACAAAAGTCGTTCCGACACGTCACGCGCAAAGTACGTCAGTACGAAGTCCGCACCAGCACGCCTCACCGCAATGAGTTGCTCCAGGGCCACCGCGTCTCCGTCGATCCAACCCTGCGCTGCGGCGGACTTGATCATGGCGTACTCGCCACTTACGTGATACGCGCAGATCGGCACATCAAGTTCGCGGCGCAGATCGCTCACGATGTCCAAATAGGTCATGGCCGGCTTGACCATGATGATGTCGGCACCTTCGAGCACATCGAGGCGTGCTTCGCGCAATGCTTCTCGACGATTTCGGGAGTCCTGCTGATAGCCGCGTCGGTCACCGCCGCCGATGATCTCGACTTCCACGGCGTCACGAAACGGTCCGTACAGAGCGCTGGCGTACTTGGCCGAGTACGCCAAGATCACGGTGTCGAGGAATCCGGCGCTATCGAGGGCAGTGCGAATTGCGCCCACCTGACCGTCCATCATTCCGCTCGGCGCTACGACCTGAGCTCCTGCCGCTGCTTGAGCGATCGCAGTCTGCGCGTACAGCTCGAGTGTGGCGTCGTTGTCGACAGACCCGTCACTTTTTAAGACACCGCAGTGTCCATGATCGGTGTACTCATCCAAACAGAGATCGGCCATCACCACGAAGTCGTCGTCGAATTCGTCGCGCAGAGCGCGAAGGGCCACTTGAACAATGCCGTTGTCGTCGAAGGCGCCCGAACCGGTGTCGTCCTTGCTGAGCGGCACGCCAAACAGGATGACCCCACCCACTCCGGCGGCGTGACAGCGTCGCGCTTCGGCGACGAGCGAGCTAACCGTGTGCTGGAACTGACCGGGCAACGACGTAATACCCCGAGGTTCCACGAGAGCTTCGGCGACGAACAAGGGCGCAATGAGTTGGTGCGGAGCTAACGAGGTTTCGCTGACCAGCGTGCGCAGAGCGCTCGTTCGCCGCAGCCGTCGCGGTCGCTCGACGGGAAACATGAGTATCAGCCTACGGCGCGATGTTGTGTAGCGGAAAGTTGGCGCACGAGCTCGGCTACGTCACTGACATGGGGCGACGCAGCAACACGGACCAATGCGTGATCGACCAGCACGGCGTCAGCGGTCGTGTCACCAGAGACCACTATCAGGGTCTCGGTTCTGACGTATCTGCGCGCCACCGCCCACGCGGACGGTGCCGAGATGACGACAATCTCGGCTCGGCGCAGGCGGCGACGATCACTGAAATTGAGGTGCCTCTCGAGCGTTTGGTAACAGACGATCGAGTCGAGTTCCATATTTTTCGCAGCGAGCACGTCCGCGAGATCCGTTCCTACGCGCTGCGCCCGCAGGAAAAGGACGGGGCCGCGCTCAATCGTTTTAGCCAACGAAGCGGAGTCTGGCGAAGCGGGCACGTCGACGACGCGCTGTGCGTCGATGCCGTCCACGGCGAGCACGGCCTCACGCGTGGCGCGTCCTACGACCGCGACGCGTGCGTCCGGCGAGGCGAACAACAGGGCCACGGGAACAAAACGCGCGGCTCGAGCGCTCGTAACGGCAACCGTCTGATACTGACCCTGGTGTGAAAGTGAATTCAGTTCGCGGGTGATCTCCTCGGTCGTTCGAAACTCGGTTGTCGTGAGTGGAACTTCGACAATTCGTGCGTCGTTGGCCAATGCAGTGGCGAGCTCACGATTGCGGGACGCTTCGCGAGTCAGGACGACTCGGCAACGAGAGTTCACGGTCACTGCTCCCTACGCCGTGACGAGCGCGCCGCCGCCAAGGTCGTCACGCAGCACGCGAGCAATCAACACGCCCAACTCTTCGGGGTCAGTTCCCTCTTCACGGTGACGCACAATCTGTGAGCCGTCGGCTGTCGCCATCATGGCTTGGACGCTGATGACCGGTCCCGTGACGTTCGCGTGAGCGGCCA
>JANXTQ010000294.1 GCA_025352305.1 Actinomycetes bacterium | reverse complement strand
CGACTTCGCAGGTGTTTGCGGTTCTTCCACGCCCAGCGGTACGAACCAAGGACTGCGCCAACTCGATCGACGTCGCGTCCAATCAGAGCGATAATAATTTCGGCTAGGTCGAGAAGAAGCAACAACGGAATCAGTTGGATCAGCGTCACGATGCCCCAACAGGTGAGAACCGTCGCGAGTTGGTGTCGACGTTGCAGATCGCGCAAACTCGCGTTTCGAGTTCCAACAGCGCTCACGGCGCGGTCACCGGTCGCCATGGTTTGACGGTGCGCCACCACCGATGACGGCGCGACGATGATTCGTGCTCCGGCGATCTGGGCGCGCCAACAGAGATCGAGGTCCTCACCAATGGCGGAGATCAGTGGGTCAAAACCGTGCAACGTCTCAAAAAGATCAGTGCGGATGAGTGTGACGCCGCCGGGTGCAACGAATACGTCGCGCTCCAGATCCTGTTGGCCATGGTCGATTTCGCCGAGTTCCACGCGCTCACGAACGGTTCCGAAGCGGTCCGCGATCTGGCCGACGTGAACCAAAATGAACGGATCGTCGTAGGCCACCACCTTCGGACTGACGATTCCGGCGTTCGCGCGAAAGGCGGCTTCGACCATGAGGCGAACCGAGCCCTCGAAGTACAGAACGTCGTCGTGACTAAACAGCATGAACGCCGCTCCGCTGACCATCAACGCCGCCTCGTTACAGGCCGACGCGAATCCCCGATTTTCGTCCAAAACCTTGACAAATGCCGCGGGTGCCACGGCTGCGACCCGAGCCACCACGTCTTCGCTGGCGCCGTTGGCGACCACCAACAGGCTCATTTCCTCGTAATCCTGGCCCACCAAAGTGGTCAAGGTGGCCTCGAGACCAGGGCCAGGGCCCGTAGTTACAACGACGGCAACTACCGCCGGGGCTCGGGTTTCCATTAGGCAATCAAGGCTAGTTCGCAAGTTTGTTCAAAAACGTTGCTAACTATTGTTTGCATTGTGCTATACTTAAGTTCACACCTACCAAGGAGCCCAGATGACTGATCTCACCAGCGTTGCCACCACCATCGGCCGCGAAGCCACCGCCAAGGCGCGTGCTTTCGCCGAGACCAACCCCGTAGCCAAGAAGGCCAAGGACGTTGTATTCACGGCCATCGGCGCCGGCGTTCTCGGAGCCCAAAAGGCCACCGCAAGTTTTAAGAGCGTCCAAGACAATCTCGACACCGATGGCCTGAAGGCCTCGTTGTCGGAAGCGACGACCTCAATTAAGCGCCAGGTTGCCTGGATGGACGGCCAGATTGTCAAGACCATCAAGACCATCGACGAAGCCGTAGCTCCGCTCGAGCAGAAGTTGCCCGTCGCCGTGCGCGACGCCGCCACCAAGGCTCGTGACGCGCGCTCCAAAGCCCACACGATGTTCGTCGCCAAGGTCAGCGCACCTAACGATGAAGCGGACGTTGCTCCGGTGAAGGCCACCAAGGCCGCCAAAGCCACGAAGGCGACTAAAGCCGCCAAGAAGTAGTCGCGCTGCTAGCGCAGCGAGTTCACTACGTCGGCCAATGTGTCGGCGAACGAGTAAGACGGCGACCATCCGGTCGCCGTTTTTACTTTGGTGGCGTCTCCGCGCAGCACCGCGGTGTCGGCGGGTCGCATGAGTGAAGCGTCGGGCACAAATTCAATCGAAGGGTCAATCGAGTCACGCATTGCGTTGGCAATCTCTTGCATCGAGCGGTCAACTCCCGTTGCAACGTTATAGATCTCGCCACTTTCGCCCTTAGCCACGAGCAGACGATACGCGCGAACGACGTCACGAACGTCCGTGAAGTCTCGACGAGTCGCCAGGTTTCCCACCACAACGTCGTGACGACCCTGCGCGTGGGCGTCGAGCAGCCGTGAGCCAATGGCGGGAACAAAAAAATTGACCGATTGACCCGGCCCGAAATGGTTGAAGGACCGAGCGATGACCACTCGCTGGGCGTAGCCGCGAAACGCCTGCAGCGCTACAACTTCCGCCGCGAGTTTGCTCGCGCCGTAAGGCGACGTCGGACGAACGGGCGACGTCTCGCGCAGGGGCAACTCGTCAGCGCTGACTGCGCCGTATACCTCGGCCGACGAGATCAGCAGCGTCGTCGCTGACGTTACGTGTTGGCGCGCGGCGGCGAGAACAGCGGCCGTTCCGAGAACGTTGACGCGCAGAACCGCCGACGGATCGTCCCACGATTGACCGACGTGGCTGATGGCGGCGAGATGATAAATCGCGTCCGGTTTGACCTCGCTCATGACGCGTGACATCTCGGCCACGTCGGCGACGTCACTTTCCATATCGCTGAGCGACACCTCGTCGCCGCAGTCACGTAGGTGCGCGGCAAGGTGTGATCCTACGAACCCGCTGGCCCCCGTTATTAGTGCGCGCATGAGATATTCACTCTACGGTGAGAGCCGAATCATTAGTGATGGAGCGCAGTTTCGTACGCTCGAACGTGTTGTTCGACACTGTGCTGCCAGGTGAACTGTTCAGCACGAAGTCGAGCGACCCGAGAGACCTCGGCGCGCGCGAGTTTCGACAGCTCAATGAGTTCACCGAGTTGTTTCGCTAGCGCCACGGCGTCGCCGACGCCACAGAGCCGCGCGGCGCCACCGGCGACTTCGGCCATGACCGTCTCGGCGCTCGTAACGACGGGCGCTCCGCTGGCCAGCGCCTCGAGTACGGGCAACCCAAAACCTTCCCCCCTCGAGGGATAAGCCACCGCTCGCGCATTAGTGAGTAACGCGCTGAGCTGTTCATCGCTGACATATCCCAAGGAACGAACGCGCTCGGAGCCCACGCGCTTGGATTGAGAACCCGTCACGTCATTGTCTCCCCAACCAATCTGTCCCGCGATCCACAGCTCAATGTCGCTGTCGTGCTCGGCCAGGTGACTAAAAGCTTCGAGTAGAACATCGAGGCCCTTGCGCGGCTCCAACGTGCCGACAAAGAAAATGTATCGACGGGACTGATCGGGCAGTCCGCTCGGCCACGCTTTTATGACAGGAGAAAATTTCTCCAGATCGACGCCGTGAGGTGCAACAACAACGGGAACTTCGCCGGGAACCAGTTCACGGATCTCTCGAGCCGTGAAGTCACTGACGGCGATGAGAACCGACGCGTGCTCAGCGGCGTAACGAATGGCGCGTCGAAAAAACAGGGCCTTGGAACGCTCGTGCCACGATGGATTCGTAAAAAAAGTCATGTCGTGCACGGTGACGGCGACGGGAACCTTCGCGCGATGCGGCATCGTGTAGTGCGGAGCGTGCCAGAGGTCACAGGCTCCGAGCGATGAACCACGACCCAGTCGTAACGTTTCGTAAGTCAGGCGGCTCGCGCGAGAGTTCGGCACCTGCGCATCGAGCACCGCGCTCGGAGCAGTCTCGTGCCAGCGATCAACGTCATCACGTCGAGACACCAATCGACTGAGCACACCGCGAGAGTCGAGACCTCGCGCAATTTCAATGACGTAGCGCCCGGCGCCCGCGGGCTGACGGGGAACCGATGAGACGTCCAGGGCGATCTTCACGACCAGGCCGCCACGTGCTCGCGAGCACAACTCGCCCAGTTCAGGTGTTGCACCGAGTCACGTCGGCGCTGTTGAGCGCTTTGGTCATCAGGTGCGTTCGCTGCGCGAATCAGGCCATCACGGATTTCTTCGATGGACACGGCGCTAACGCGAATGGCCTCGTTGTTGTCCACGACGCTCGGAACCGTCGTGGACGCAACGACGGGTCGTCCAATGGCCAAGGCTTCAACGGCGGGTAGACCCCAACCCTCTTCAATCGGCACGTACGCCACGACCCGAGCGCGAGCCACCAGGGCGCCCAATGTGTCGTCGTCCAGTTCGCCCAGCTCTCGCGCGCCGTCAGTATTCACGTCGCCCCAACCACGCGCGCCAACGATCAGTAGTGGACCGAGATCCGACGCGGTCCTTCGTGCTTGTGCGTGCGCCGCAATGAGTCGTTCGAGATTCTTTCGCGGCTGAATCGTTCCAACAGCCAGCGTGAAATTATCCACATCCCCCAGGAGTGCGTTGAGGCGGGCATCACCATTTGAGAGAGTCGATTGGTCCCGTTTCGTTGGATGTTCGATACCTAAATGAATGACGTAAATCCGATCACGGTCAACTCCACTGGATGCGAGTTTCTCCTTCATTGGCGCCGAGGTAACTAGCGCGCGAATCTGATCGTCGCGAATGATCTGTTGTAGTCGTGCTTCGTGGTAAGAAACGCCGCGGCGAGTTGTTAACTCGGGATACTCACGCCACAGCAGGTCGTGAACGAGTACGGAGTGAACTGCTCCGGGCGCGCCACCGCGAAACGGACCCGCCATGGACGTGGCGTGCACGACCTCGGAGTCGCGGGGCACGCCAATGGCCGCTCTCGGCCACGTGAGCGTGGTCCATTTTTCCCCCACGCTCATTGTTCGAACGGAGACGAACTCACTACCGACGTTCAGCGCGGGGCCACGTGGCGCCAACGCAACGATCTGAGCATCGAGTTCGCGGCTCGATACCAACTCACTGAGCCCGCTCAGCAGTCCGCGAATGTACGTGCCGATTCCCGCGGGACTCGGACGTCGCAGTTGATCGAGGGTGATAAGGATCTGTTGAGTCACGTTCGGTCCCGTCGCCGCACGACATCTTCATACAACGCTCGGTACGACCCGGCGGCGACCTCGGGAGAAAAATCAACAGAGCGGTCACGCCCCGCGGCACTCAGAACGCTGCGACGAGGTTCGTTCTCCCATAAATCTTCCACGGCCCCGACGAAGAAATCAACGTCGCTGTCGTCAACAATCATGGCGGCGCCGTCGAGTAGTTCTCGGTTGACCGGAGTCGCCGTGGCGCACGTGGGCACACCCGCGCCGAGCGCCGCAATGGCGAAGGACGGGAATCGAGCACCGTCCGATAGATGCACCACCGCGCGTGCTCGTTGAAGAACGTCGCTGGCGTGGCGTCGACTGTGCACGTCAACATCTTCGCCGCTCTGCTTAATTCGCAGAGCGGCTTCTGAACTTGCCAGAACCACCACGCGCGCCTCACGGCGCCGAGCAATGGCCACGAGTGCGGGGCTGAGCGAAAGAAACTCGTCGGTTCGACCGGTGATATTGACCACGAGATCGACGCCTCCGACAACCTGTTGATCCCACGCAACCGGTGGCGCCACGATGACTACCTCTTCGCGTGAGAGCGATAGCGAACGCTGCAGTTCGAGGAGAGCCGAACGTGACGAAGCAACTAATTGGGCTCCCCGCTTTACCGACCGCTTTAGTTGGGCGACTCGCTGGCGGTCGTGAGCGTCGTCACGTAGCGGTCGCAGATCGTCGACCGATATAACAACAGACGTCTCTCGCGTCGGCGCCGTGGCGAGTCCGGCAAAGTGAATGACGTCAACGGGTGGCAACATGGTGTCGATTCGACGACCACGACTTCGATGCCACAGGGCGCGCCAGATACGAGCGCCCTGAAGATCGACGTCCGTTTCACCCTCGTCGTGCTCTTCGCTTCGAAAACGAACCACCCCTACGCCACCGAGGCGTTGAAGGGTGCTCGCGAGCAGAGCCATCCCATTGCCTAAGGGATCACGAGGTCCCGAGAGGTCGATCGCAACGTTCAGCGCCACCGGTTCGCTCACTCGACCAACTCACTAAACAACCAGTTCATCCACCTCGGCCACGTGCGAACGGCCCACGGCCCGAACGGCTCTGCGGCGAGCGCTGCAACGACAATGCCGTGATCGGGATCAATCAACAGCAGCGATCCGCTTTGGCCGAAGTGGCCAAAGGCGCGGGGAGAAAATTTCTCACCCATCCAGTGGGACTTGTCCCCGTGTACCTCCACACCCAACCCCCACGGACAGGGACTAAACCGTCCAAATCCGGGTACGACGCCACTGAGTTCGGGTAAAAAGCAGTTGCTAAAAGTGTGGCGAACGTCATCACTCAACTCAGGGCCGACCAACCACGATCGGCCGAGTCGACCCAAGTCGTTGACTGAACCCACTGCGCCTGAGGACGGCCGGCCCGCCATCACCGCAGAAAGACCCAGCGGACGTGCAACGTCGCGCTCGAACCATTCAGCGTCCGCGGCGCCGTTCGCGACAAACGTCGCGACAAGGTCAATACCGACGTTGGAATAAATGCGGCGAGTCCCGACGGGGGCAGTGGGCTCGCCCTGCTCCAATCCCAGCCCACTCGCATGAGCGAGCACGTGTCGCACGCTCGAGCCGGGTGGTCCAAGAGGCGCGTCCAAATCCATCTCACCGCGCTCAACGGCGCGCGCCGCTGCCAGTGCGACTGCGACCTTCGTGACCGATGCCCACGGCGCGGCACTGTCGAGCGAGCCAGAGTGCAGAAGTGGTTCGCTCTGCGAAATATGCCAAGCGGCGTATCGCGAACCCGTGGGCCACTCAAAGTCCCCTGGAGTATCGCCCACGAGTCGAGATCCTACCGAGGGGACTCTAAGGTTCCTTGGGTGATTGTTGTTTTGAGCGGTGGCGTCGGAGCCGCACGACTTCTTAGGGCCCTGCGCGTGGTTAACGACCCCCGCACGGTGACGGCGATTGTCAACGTCGGCGACGACCTCGTCATGCACGGGCTCAGCATCTGTCCGGACCTCGACACGATCACATACACGCTCGCCCAGCTCAACAACGATGAGTTGGGCTGGGGCCTTCGCGGCGAGAGTTGGCGCGTCATGCAAGAACTCGAAGCGATCGGCGGCGAGGCCTGGTTCGCGCTCGGGGACCGCGATTTAGCGACCCATTTGTACCGGACGCAGCGCCTCAGCCAGGGCGCTACTAAGAGCGACGTCGCGCGCGAACTGGCCGTTCACTTCGGCGTCCTCGAGAGTATCCAGCCCGTCAGTGACGATTCGATCAGCACGATGTTTGACACGGAAATTGGCCCCTTGAGTTTTCAGGAGTACTTCGTACGTCACCATCACAACGTCGAGGTGCGCTCACTAAGTTACGTGGGCGCCAGCGACGCAGCGCCGGCGCCCGGAGTGCTCGACGCACTATCTAATGCGCAGCGCATCATCATTGCACCATCAAATCCCCTGATCTCGGTGGCACCGCTGCTCGCGGTTGCGGGAATTGCGGACATCGTGCGTTCTCGGCGCGACGACGTTGTAGCAATCTCACCGCTGATCCAAGGAGCCGCGCTGAAGGGACCCGCCGATCGTTTGATGCGCGAACTCGGGCTACAAGCATCGTGCGTGGGTGTTGCGCAGTACTACCGAGATTTCGCGGGCACGATGATTATTGACGAACTGGACCGTGATCGATCTAACGAAATCTCTGAGCTCGACATGCAGGTTCGAATCACAACAACGATCATGGCCAACGACCAGCACGCTCGAGCTCTGGCGAGCGAGGTTCTAAAGTGACTCTGTCCATTTTTGCCGTGCCCGGGGTCGGCCCGATTACGAATAACAGCGATCTCGTGAGCGAACTACTCCAAGCTCTGGATGCGAGTTCACTTGAGCTTCGTGACGGTGACCTGGTCGGCGTCACGAGCAAGGTCGTCGCTAAAAGCGAGGGCCAAGTTGTGGCGTTTGACGGAAGCGAAGAGCACAAAGTTGCACTCATTGAGGCCGAATCACGGCGCGTCATTCGTCGGCGCGGACCGTTACGAATAACCGAAACCCACCACGGATTCGTCTGCGCCAACGCGGGAATCGACCTGTCCAACACCGAAGAAGGCACCGCCGTCCTCCTGCCTAAGGACCCTGACCGTAGTGCTCGACGATTTCGCGCCGAGATTCGCCGTCGCGTCAACATTGATGTGGCCGTCGTCGTTACGGACACTTTCGGACGTGTCTGGCGTCAGGGCGTGACGGACGTCGCCATTGGCTGCGCGGGAATTAGAGCGATTCTTGATCTACGAGGAACACGAGACGCGAACGGCCGGGTTTTAGAAGCAACCGAAGTTGCCATCGTGGACGAAATCGCGGGCGCGATAAATCTGGTCTTGGGCAAGGCGGCCGGAACGCCCTTTGGAATCGTCAGAGGACTTGATCCAAATTTTTTTGGCGATGGCTCCATATCGAGCGACGTCGTTCGATCAGCCAACGACGACTTATTTCGGTGACGACAAATCTCGACGCGTCCGCTCGAGCGCAGCGCCGCTGAGTTACTAAAGAGTCTGGTACGCGGCCCACGCGTCGGTGACCATTTCGTCGAGCGACGAGTGCGTCAGTTCCCACGCCAGCGTTCGACGAGCCAATTCGTTGGACGCAACGGCCGCCGCCGGATCACCGGGCCGTCGCGGTCCTTCACGCACTTCGAACTCATTACCGGTTACGCGTTTCACGGCGTCAATTATTTGGCGATTGGAGTATCCCGTGCCCGAACCGAGATTCAACGTCAGCGACGACTGCGACGAAAGGGCATCAATCGCTCGCACGTGCGCCACGGCGAGGTCGCTCACGTGGATGTAGTCGCGAACGCAGGTTCCGTCGGATGTGTCGTAGTCGGTACCGAAAAGATCTAGACCGTTTCGGTCCCCCGCGGCGGCGGCCAACGTTAAGGGAATGAGATGAATTTCGGGGTCGTGACGTTCCGGGTGAGCCACCGTGGCGCCAGCCGCATTGAAGTACCTGAGCGACGCGGACGCAATTCGCTCACGCGCGCTCAGCCACTGGAGCGCTTGCTCGACCATCAACTTGGACTGACCGTAGGGACTGTGAGGTTGTGTTGGATGACTTTCGTCAATCGGAATCGTTACCTTGTCTCCGTAAACCGCGCAGGAGGAGGAAAAGACAAACTTGGCGACGTTGGAATCAATGAGGGCGCGAAGCAACTCGAAGGTCTGAGAAACGTTGTTCGTAAAAAATCGCTCGGGCTCGACCATAGATTCGGCAGGCGCAATCAGTGCCGCAAAGTGAATACAGGCGTCGAATTTACCGAGTGAACGGATGAGCGACCCATCACCTACGGAGCCCTCAACGAACTGAGCGGCCGCCGGAACATTGCTGCGTCGAGCCGCCGAGAGGTTGTCGAGCGCAACGACGTCGTGGCCCTCGCTCACGAGCAACTCCGCGGTCGTTGAACCAATGAAGCCGGCGGCACCCGTTACGAGAACCCTCACGTCGCACCGCCGATGCGTGCTCCATTGTGACGGCTTCCGGATATGACGACCTCGTTATTTCCAATCACGCACATCGCCTCGAGCGTCGCGCCCGACTCAATTCGTGCTCCGGCACCCACAATGGACGAAATAACGCGCGCTGCTGGTCCGACGTAACTTCCGGGCAGCAGGATGGACGATTCAATATGGGCTGTCGCACTCACGACGCAGTCGCGATCAATGGTGGCGCACACCAACGTCGCCGAATCGTCGACGCTGGCGCTGGAGTGAACCCACGATCCATCGCGGCGAGCAGGACTCAGTTGAATCGGACGGCGATTGGCGAGGATGTCCACGTGAGCTTGCAGGTAGGCGTCCGGAGTCCCCGTATCGAGCCAGTAGCTCGAATCGGTGAGGGCGTAAAGTGAGCCGGCCGAGACCATTTTTGGAAAGGTCACTCTCTCTACCGACACGCGAACATCCGGTTCAATCTCCTCAATGACGGACGCCTCCAACACGTAGGTCCCGGCGTTGATGTTGTTGCTCGGTGCTTGCTCACGTGGCGGCTTTTCCACGAAAGCCAGCACGCGTCCGTTGTCGTCACTAGACACCACGCCGAAACGGCTTGGATCCTGCACCGGATGAAGCGCAATGGTGCCTTGAGCTCCACGTTCGCGGTGAAAGTTCACCAGTGCCGTTACGTCCAGATCCGTGAGCACGTCGCCATTAACGACAATGAATGTGCTGTCGACGCCACCGTGCAGCGCCGCGAAACGGATCGCGCCCGCCGTGTCAAGCGGTTCAGGTTCCACGGCGTAAGAAACGGGCATCCCGCCAATCACGAAATCCGGATAGGCCGCAATGAAGCGATCGGGAAGATATCCGAGCGACAACACTGCGCTCGTCACGCCGTGACGCGAGAGATTGTCCAACACACGCTCGAGCATCGCCGTGCCGACAATCGGCAACATCTGCTTGGGAACTGAGTACGTAAGTGGTCGAAGGCGAGTCCCCTCGCCACCGACGAGGATGACCGCTTGCATGTTTAACGCTTGACGGTGGTTGTCGTGACCGGCACTGAGTTGGAAACAGTGGTGGTCGTCGACGACGGCAGCGAGTCGTTGTACATTGCCGTGATTGTTCGCTGGCTGGGCAAAAGGGGCTTCACTCCCTTGGGCTCGAAGGCAAAGGTAACGAACATCAGGTTCCTAATCTTCACCGACGAGGCGTTGGTCGTCGTGCTCGGAGCCTTTTGACCAACGGAGTGCCAGTAATCCAAGACGGGGTAGGCCTTCTGTCCGGCGTACTTAGATCCCTTGGGACACGCCTGGCCGGCCGAGTAGGTCTGTCCGAGCGGTTTACCCGGAAAGTCAGGGACGAAGAGTTTCTGGGCCGAGAACTTCATACCCAGGTACCCATTAACGAAACGGCCGAGATTCGCGTGGGCGTTAGCCGTTGCCGCGGACGTCGGCGTTACGCGCACGACATTGTTGGTCACGACCTGAAAGAGCAAGTCGCTGGTGCGATAGGCCGTGAGATCCACGTGGCGAGTTCCGCAACTTTCCACCGACAGAGCGAAGTAACCAACTGAGTTCTTCGCCGGGAACGCCGTTGAGGCAACGTAGGGGTGCTGGCGCTCATAGCGCGAGTAGACCACGGCCGAGAGGCCCAAGACCACAATGATGACGAGGACGCCGTAGTAGTTCGCTGGACGGGCCTTTGCGTAGGTTTTGCCACCGCCGGACGCACCGACGCGACTAACTACTTTGCCTAGAGAGCTTTTTGCCACGTCGCTACGCTACTAAAGATTGCTAATTGCACGAAATACTGCACGCGCAGAGCAATTCAACCGGCAGTGCGCTGTTGGAGTTCACGCCACGTCCCTGTTGGCGATCCCGGCTCCTTGGGCAGTCCCAGCACCATCTCTCCCAGAATGTTGCGCTGAACTTGCGACGTGCCGGCATAGATGGTTCCCGCTCGCGCAACATAAAAGGATCCGACCCACGAGGCGCTGTCATTCGGTGCACCCGGCTGATCAGTGTGGAATGAGGAGATCGGCCAACGACCGCTCGGTGTCATGGCGTCCGCGCCAAGAATCTCGACGGCCAACTCCGTCGCGAACTGGTGATATTCGCTCCAGAACGCTTTGAATATGGACTGATCCGGACCGGGCGTTGCGCCAGCCAGATACTTCGTCAATGTTCTCAGTCCGAGGTAGCGCATGATTTCCACGCGCGTGTAGGCCTCAACCAACTTTTGCCGAATGAGGGGATCGTTATTTCGCCCGCGCGACTTCGCCAGCTCGATTAGTCGATCCAGTTCAGTTCGAAACATGATCGGAAAGGTGGCGGCGGCTTCGCCTCGTTCGTAGCCGAGCAGCGTCATCGCAACGGCCCAACCACCATTTACCGCGCCCACGACATTTGACTTTTCGGTACGCGCATTGGTGAAAAATATTTCGTTGAACTCCGAATCGCCCGTCATCATCTTGATCGGTCGAACCTCGACTCCAATTTGATCCATGGGCACGAGGAGAAACGAGATTCCCTTGTGCTTGGGCACGTC
>JANXTQ010000248.1 GCA_025352305.1 Actinomycetes bacterium | reverse complement strand
CGTCACCCGCCTGGTGTCGGGCGAAGTGGAGAGTTATCGCCAACTTCCCGTCACGGTGTATCAAATTCAGTCCAAATTTCGTGATGAGGCCCGTCCGCGCTCGGGCCTGATGCGCGGTCGCGAATTCACAATGTCGGACTCGTACAGCTTTGACGCCAACAAGGAACTCATGGTGCTCAGTTACCAGCGGGCCTTTGACGCGTATCTGCGGATATTTGAGCGTCTCGGCATTCCCGTTACCCCCGTCGAGGCGGTGTCGGGAGCCATTGGTGGCGACGTCAATCACGAATTTATGGCTCCGTCACTGGTTGGTGAGGATCACTACGCGTCCTGTTCGAACTGCGGCCTCGCGGCCAACATTGAGGCCGCGACTCGCCGCGTCGATGTCGAGCGAGTTGATCCGTCCAGCATCGACGCACCCGCGCCGAGCGACGTGGCGACACCCGATGCGGGAACTATTGAGGCCGTATCGGCGCTGCTCGGCGTCAGCGCCGCGCAAATCATGAAGTCAATTGCCTGTATTGATGACACCGGTGCGGTGACGATCATTGTTTTGCCCGGCGACCGCGAGGCGCGAGTTCCCCACGGCTGGCGAATGTTTGACGAAGCCGACTTCGCCGCGCATAGTGAACTGAAGCGAGGCTTCATTGGTCCCGTTGACCTGGACAACGTTCGCGTCGTTGGCGACCTTGCACTCGCCTCGGCCGCGCATCCGTACGTCACCGGAGCCAACCGTGTGGACACGCACCTCATCAATGTCGTCGTTGGACGGGACTTCACGCCCGAGAGCTTCGCTAGTTACGTGGTGGTGGAGTCGGGGGACCTCTGTTCGAACTGCGGTCACGAAATGTTTTTACAGCGCTCCGTCGAAGCGGCGCACACCTTTCAGTTGGGCCTGCACTACACCTCAAAGATGAAAAACGCGACATTCGTCAGTGAAGACGGATCGGAGCAACCGTTCTGGATGGGTTGTTACGGCATCGGCGTCACCCGACTTCTCGCGGTGTTGGCTGAAGCCAATCACGACGAACTGGGTCTCATTTGGCCCGAGGTCGTAGCCCCCTACGACGTCACGTTGCTGGCGCTCGGAGCGGCGCGAAATGAGAAAGTCGCCGAGGTCGCTGAAGCGGCCTACGAGGCACTGCGCAACGCCGGACACTCCGTTCTCTACGACGATCGAGACGTGTCGCCGGGTGTCAAATTTGCCGACGCCGACCTGCTCGGAGTTCCGTGGCGCGTCATGGTGGGCACCAAGGGCTTAGAGCGCTCGTGCGTCGAGGTGCGATCGCGCGCAAGTGGCCAAACGACCGAGATTTCGCTCGAAACGTTGCTCGCGGGCCAATTGAGTTAGCCGGACCCGACTGCTACACTGGTCCCGAAAGTCCGCCAAGGACGTTTGGATTTGTTTAAGCGCGGGTTCTGTGCCCGCGCTTCTTCTTTGCCGGACGGCCACGGCCTGAGTGCGAGAGGAGAAAAGTAGTGGACCTCGATACGCCCTTTCGCGACCTCCTTTCTCGCATTGGACTGGACCTTTACGACGTCGAACTCGCCGGTGGAGCGCTCAACGTGACCGTTTCGCGCCCCGAGGGCGTTGACTTAGAGGCCCTCACCGAAGCCAATCACCTCCTGTCGGCCTGGCTCGACGAGCACGATCCGCTGCCGGGTCGCTACACCTTGGACGTGGCCAGTCCCGGCCTCGAACGTCGTCTTCGCACCCCGGCGCACTTTCTTAGTGCCGTGGGCGACACCGTTACCTTGCGCGAGCGACGCGACGCAGAGGCCACGCGTCGTTTAGAGGGCGTGCTGCTCAGCGCGACGAAGAGCGAACTCACCATTGAGGACCGCGAGGCCGGTGTTCTCACGGTTCAGTTGGGCAACATCGAACGCGCTCGCACGGTTTTTGCATGGGGGGCCACGGCGAAGCCGTCACCGTCCAAAGGTCGTTCATCGGCCGAGGCAAGTAGGAGAAAGTAGTTATGGCGAATTTTGAATTCTTAGATGCCCTCGGACAGATTGCGCGGGACCAGAACATTGAGGAGGCCGAACTACTTCAGGCCCTCGCCAATGCGCTACTCGCCGCGTACAAGCGCCGCGACGACTCAGCCGAAGAGGCCGAAGTCGAGATCAATCCCGAGACCGGCGAAATCAAGGTCTGGGGTTTAGAGCTCGACCTCGACGGCAACGTCACGCGCGAGTGGGACGCCACCCCGCAAGATTTTGGTCGCATCGCTGCTCAAACGGCCAAGCAGGTCTTGATGCAACTGATTCGAGACATCCAGCGTCGCCAGATGTACGAAGAGTTCGCGAACCGCGAAGGTGACATTGTCTCGGGCACGGTCCAACAGAACGACAATCGCTACACCCTGCTCGATATTGGTCGCGTAGAAGCGTTGCTGCCCCAGGCCGAGCAGATTGCCTTTGAACGCTACGACCACGGATCGCGCATCAAGGTCTACATCGTTGAAGTGCGCAAAACCAACAAGGGTCCTCAGATCGTTGTTAGTCGCACGCACCCCGCCCTCGTTGCGAAGTTGTTCGAAATCGAAGTACCCGAAATCGCCTCCGGTCTCGTGGAAATCAAGGCTCTGGCTCGTGAACCGGGCCACCGCAGCAAGATTGCCGTGGCGTCTAATGACTCAATGGTGGACCCCGTCGGAGCCTGCGTGGGAGCGCGCGGATCGCGAGTTCGAAACGTCACCAACGAACTTCGCAGTGAGCGCATTGACGTTGTTCCCTACAGCGACGATCCCATTGAGTTCATTCAGTCCGCCCTGCAGCCCGCTCGCGTGCGCGAGGTGCGCCTTGACGACGAGACGGGCACGGCCACGGTCATTGTCCACGACCAACAGCTCAGTCTCGCCATTGGAAAAGAAGGCCAGAACGCCCGCTTGGCCGCACGTCTCACCGGATGGCGTATTGATATTCGCAGCGAGTCCCAAGAGTCTGACGAGGTTGAAGGCGTGCCCGAAGCGCTCACCGACGACATTGCTGAGTTGATTGAAGTGAGTGACCCAGCGGCGGAACTCGACCCCGAAGTCATTGAGGCCGAAGCCGTTGAAGAGGTCGAGGAGACGGCATAACGCCGATTCGAACGTGCGTGGTGTGTCGGGTGCGGGCGAGTTCGCCCGCACTTCGACGCATAGGATGGAACCCGTCTCGGGGCTGGTTTATTGGTCCTGGAGATGGTCGTGGTGCGTGGTTGTGTTCGAGTGAGCGATGCGCGATGTCCCTAGCGTCGAGCTCGTTGTCACGAGCACTACGTCGAGTGGTTGCGTCAGAGGAACTCACTGTTGTTCGCGCGTTACTTGCGACGTAGTGGGTAAAGCAGTAACGGGAACTGTGAGAGACTAGAAAATACGTGTGTTCGCCCCTGGAGGCGGCCGCGAAGGTGAAGGAACGTCTTGGCTACAAAGAAAATTCGGGTGCACGAACTCGCGCGTGAGATCGGCCTGACCAACAAGGAACTCTTGGACCTCACCCAGACGTTGGGTATTGGAGCCAAGAGTGCCTCGTCGTCAATTGAGGACGCTCAAGCCGACCGAGTTCGTCGCAAGGCTGACTCTGAGGGCCTGCGCCGCGAAGTTCAGCCCGAAGAGGCCGCTGCGAAAAAGCCCTCACGACCGGGCAAGGACGGCGCCGACGCCCCGAGCGAAACCGTCACCGCGGCGCCGCCGACTCCCGCGCCCGTTGTGGCGCAAGCTGCACCTGAAGTAACCGCCGCGCCCGCCGTCGAAGCCGCGCGCACCGACACCGTTCGTGTCGTACGTACGCGTACCGCGCCACCTAAAGCGCCGCCCGTTCGAACCGTTTCTCCCGATGGACCAACAACGATTCGCCCTACTCAGCGCGGTGGCGCCGAGGGCGACCCTCGCAGCGGTGCCGCACGTCCTCCACTGAGTGCGTCGGGGCGCCCCATTGCTCCGCCCCCTGGCCCTCGTCCGCCCATGAGCGCGACCGGTCGTCCCATTCCGCCACCGCCGGCCCCTCGCCGCATGGTGCCCGGTGCGGGAAACTCCTCACGTCCGGGATCCTCCAGTGGTCCGCGCCCGATGGGCGCACGTCCCATGGGTGCTTCGAGTGGACCGCGTAGCGGACCGCCGCGTTCGGGTGGTGTTGGTGGCGGACCCAGTCGTCCCGGTGGCGCCAGTACTGGTTTTGGTTCACCTCGCCCCGGTGCTCCGGGTGCCGGTTCGCCCCAGCGCGGACCGCAGCGTGGCGGCGGAGGACCCCGCGGGTCCCAGCGCAAGCAGACGCGTCGACGCCGTCGCAGTACTGAGGAACTAGAGCCGACATTAATGACGACCTACGTCGCGAGCACCGCACCGGTGCCCGAGGGCGAAATCATTTTGGAGCGCGGTTCAACGGCAAAAGATATTGCCCCCAAGCTCAACCGCTCGGCGGCCGACGTCGTTCGCTTCTTGTTCTTGCAAGGCGAAATCGTCACCGCGGTGCAGAGCTTGACCGAAGACATGATCGAGCTGTACGCCGCCGAAATCGGCGCGACCGTTCGTCTCGTTGATCCGGGCGAAGAGCAAGAAGCGGCCCTGCTCGCTAAGTACTTTGAAGACGACGACGACACCGACGAGATCGCCACCGCGCCGCGCGCGCCGGTCGTTACCGTCATGGGTCACGTGGACCACGGAAAAACGATGTTGCTCGACCGCATTCGCTCGACCAACGTCATTGCGGGCGAGGCCGGCGGAATTACCCAGCACATCGGCGCGTACCGCGTTGATTGGAAAGGCAAGCACATTGCCTTTCTCGATACGCCGGGTCACGAAGCCTTTACCGCCATGCGCGCTCGCGGTGCCAAAGTCACCGACATCGTGATTTTGGTCGTCGCTGCGGACGACGGCGTTATGCCCCAGACCGTCGAAGCGATTAATCACGCCAAAGCGGCCGACGTCAAGATCATTGTGGCCGTCAACAAGATCGATAAGGCCGACGCCAACGCCGATCGGGTTCTCCAGCAGATCTCCGAACACGGACTCGTGCCAGAAAAGTGGGGCGGCGACACCATCTGCGTTGAAGTCTCGGCCTTAAAGAGCCTCGGCATTGATGAACTGCTCGAGCAGGTTTTGCTCGTAGCCGAACTCGAAGAGTTGGTCGCGCGCCCGAGCGGACGAGCGGTCGGCACGGTTCTTGAAGCCAACCTCGAAGTGGGTCGTGGACCCGTTGCCACTGTCATGATCCAAGACGGACTCCTGAGCGTCGGCGACCCCGTCGTCGCGGGTGCCGGATGGGGCAAAGTCAAGGCACTCATCAACGACAAGGGTGAGCAGATTAAGAGTGCCGGGCCGTCGACCCCGGTGCAGATTCTCGGCTTCTCCGAGCCACCGTTTGCCGGTGACGAAATGCGCGTCTCGCGCGACTTGGGTAACGCTCGAACCTTGGCCGAAGCACGCGCTCAGCGCGTTCGCTTAACCGGTCACGGTCCCGCGATTGCCGGCGGGGG
>JANXTQ010000247.1 GCA_025352305.1 Actinomycetes bacterium | reverse complement strand
GACCAATAACTCCCACGATGCCGCCCGGGGGCAGGCGAAAGGTGAGGTCCTCAATGAGGAGTCGATCTTCGAAACCCTTCGCGACGTGATCGGCGTTCACGACGTTGTCGCCGAGTCGCGGGCCCGGCGGAATGGAGATTTCCAGTTTGTCGCCGCGCTGATCGGCCGCTTCGGACTGCGCCACCAACTCATTGAAGGCGTTGAGACGAGCTTTTCCCTTGGACTGGCGAGCACGGGGGCTCATGCGAATCCACTCGAGTTCGCGCGCGAGCGCCGCTTGACGAGATTTATCGGACTTCTCTTCGCGTGCGAGTCGATCCTGTTTCTGTTCTAGCCAACTGGAGTAGTTGCCCTCCCAAGGAATACCCGCACCGCGGTCCAGTTCCAGGATCCAACTCGCCACGTTGTCAAGGAAGTAGCGGTCGTGGGTAATCGCGACGACGGTGCCGGGATAGTCCTTCAACGTTCGCTCCAACCACGCGACCGCCTCGGCGTCGAGGTGGTTAGTGGGCTCATCGAGCAGCAGCAAATCGGGTTTCGCGAGCAGCAGTCGACACAGTGCGACGCGACGCTTCTCTCCACCGGACAGGGTCGTGACGTCCGCATTCGGCGCCGGAAGATTGAGCGCGTCCATCGCAATTTCGAGGGTGCGCTCGAGGTCCCACGCTCCGAGAGCGTCAATGCGCGTTTGTAGATCAGCCTGTTCACTGAGGAGGGCATCGAAGTCGGCGTCGGGCTCGGCGAATCCCGCGCACACCTCGTTAAATCGTGCGACCAAGTCACGCGCCTCACCGACGCCGTCGGCCACATTTCCAACGACGTCCTTGCTCTCGTCAAGTTCGGGCTCTTGACTTAAGTAACCCACACTGAATCCCGGAGTCAGTCGCGCTTCGCCGCTATAGCCGTCGTCGAGTCCCGCCATGATGCGAAGCAATGACGACTTCCCGGAACCGTTCGAGCCAATGACTCCGATTTTCGCGCCCGGATAAAAGGAGAGGTAGATGCCCTTTAGAACCTCACGGTCGGGCGGATAAAAGCGACGCAGGTCGCGCATGGTGAAGATGAACTGTGCAGTCACGGCTAACAGTGTGACCGATGGCGAAGAGGCTCGCTACCCGCAGAGCTGCGCGTGTTGGGCCGTTATGACCTGCAACGCCGCGGCGAGTAACTGCGCGCGAGTGATGGTGCCGAGGCCCACGGCCTTAACAATGTTCGAACTGATCTGGTGCGCGAGGGTCATGACGGAGCCGTGAGCGGGAACGCTGAAGAGAATTAAGTCCGCGCCGGCGCCAATCGAGGCCACCGACGCCGAGACCAAGCCGTAGTGCGCCTGCGATATGGCTCCGGCCGAGAGCGAGTCGGTCACGATTAAGCCGGTAAAGCCCAACTGGTTACGCAGCACTTTCATCACCGCGGGCGACAACGTCGCCGGTCGACCGGTGAGGCCGGGCACCATCACGTTGGCCACCATGATGGCGGTTGCGCCGGCCTTAATGGCTGCACGAAACGGCGCGAGCGTCGTGGCCTGGACCGTGCTCCACGCCTTGGTGGAAGCTGGTCCGTAGTCCGTGTTGGGCGTGACGCCCCCAAGACCCGGAAAATGTTTAACGACCGCGACGACGTGGGTGCCAACGAAGCCCTTTAAGAATGCAACTCCGTCGGCGCTGACGAGCGAAGTCGTTCCGGAGAAACTGCGCAGGCCGTCGGCGTTGGTCGCGCTCGGATACGCCGTCGAGGCGTCCACGTCGAGCACCGGGGCCAAATCCATGTTGACGCCGAGTTGCGCCATGCGCCGCGCGGCAGCATTGACGAGAGACGTGATGTGCGACGCGCTGTAATGCCCCATTGACTTGGCCCACGGCAACGCCGGAATGAGATTCGCGAGGCGCCACACGCCGCCGCCCTCGTCGTCGGTCATAACCAACAGTCCCGAGCGGCGAGGCTCGCTGGCGCGAAGGGCCGCGATCTGGGAGCGAAAGTTGTTCGGCGCCGAGTTACCGAATAGCAAAATTCCTCCAAAGCCCTCCTTCGCCGCGGCGGACACCGAAGAGAGATTGGTTGCGTCGGCGGGAACGGTGATGACTTCATTTGCTAGTTCGCCGAGTGTCCAGCCATCGAGAACTGACGAGTTGGTGCATCCGGGCACGGTCGCACTCGCGACCGGTACGTGTGAGGAGTGACTAAGCGGCGCCACGGCGAACGCCGCGACGACGACCACGGCCACCAGTGCCCACCACCGCGAACTCGCTTTCACCCTTGTGACCGTATCGGCAGGAGGTGCGTCGACAAGGTCAGCGCGTAGCGAGGCACTTTTGCGTCTTTGATTCAACGTATTCGCACGAGACCCGTGACTGCGTGACGCGACGAGATCAGTCGTGTTCCAGTCCAAATTTAGGTAACCGCTTCTCGAGGAACTTGGGAAACCACCAGTTCGCGCGACCGAAGAGGAACATGACCGCCGGCACAATGGCCATGCGAATAATGATCGCGTCGATCAGTACTCCGCCGGCCAGTCCGAGGCCGAACTCCTTGATGATGCGTTCGCCACCCAGAATGAAGGAACCAAATACAACAATCATGATTGCCGCCGCGGCGGTAATGGTCTTTCCGGTACGCGCCAGTCCGAGTCGAACCGCCGTTCGGTTGTCTCCGGACTTCATCCACTCTTCGTGCATCCGAGCCAGAAGAAACACCTGATAGTCCATGGACAGTCCGAACAAAATGGCGAACAACATCACGGGCAAGAAGGCCTCGACCGGACCCGCTCGACTGACGCCGAACAGTCCCCCGAGCCAACCCCACTGGAACACGGCGACCAGGACACCAAATGCCGCACCGATCGACAGGAGATTCATGACGGCGCTCATCAGCGGAATGAGTAGGGACCTAAATACCAGCGCCAACAAAATGAAACTCAGCAGAACAACCAGCGCAATGAACAACGGCAGTTTCGTGCCCAGCACGTGAGCAAAGTCAATAAAGATCGCCGTCACACCCCCGAGCAGGATCGTTGCAGTCGATGCGTGAACAGCCCGGGCAATTACGCCACTGCGCAGAGTCGAAATCAGTTGAGACGTAGCGGAGTCCTGTGGTGCGCTCTTTGGAATGACGTTGATCAGAGCGACTTCACCGGGCTCAAATGTCGGGCCCGCATATTTCAACTTGCGCTGAATTTGTGGGTCTGAAACCGATATTACGTCGGTATTTCGACGAATATTGGCCGCCAAGTTATTCAGA
>JANXTQ010000236.1 GCA_025352305.1 Actinomycetes bacterium | reverse complement strand
GTTCGCCGCCCGTTCGGTCGTGCGCTGATTGACAAGATGACCGACGTCGTTGGAACTCCGTTGCACAAAATCACGCCGCTATTTGGAAACGCCTACAACAATGGTGTCCAATTACGCACGGTGCTCGGTAATGCGTACATTCTGTTTCCCGCGCTGGGCATTTATCTGGGGGCCTGGGCCGTCAAGAACACCCACGGACTGGCTATTCCTCCGGTGCTGTGGCTCACGCTCGTCATCATGGTGCTCGGAATTTTCGACGCTTTTAGTGGCCTGCTCGCCACTATTACGTTCGCCATTGGCGTTATTGCTACGGGCCACCTGTTCTCGTCGCACTGGATAACGGGTCCACCCGGTACCCAAGGCATGCTCTACGCCTTTACCGGCATTTTGTCGATGGCTTTTTTGTGGTTCATTGGTCCCCAGTTACCGCGACGAGTACGCCTGCTCGGATTCAACGGAATTAAGAATGTCTTTCAACGTCGATACGTCATCGCCGGTGACTTCTTTGTCGTGACTTTGTTGATGATCTTGATTTTGGGATCTGTTCCAATTTTCATTCCGATCTTCACCGGCGCCGATAAGCAATCGCTCACTCAAGTGGTGATGCAGGACCACTTAGATCTGATTAAGTGGGTGGTCGGTATTGCGACAGTTCTGCGCGTGGCGCTCGACGCGTGGGTGCATTCGAAGTTTGAACTCGCCGGTAAGTCGACTGGCCGCGAACGCGGAATCGTCGCTGGCTGGATTCTGCGAATCTGCGGCGCGGCAATAGCCCTCGCATTGATCTGGGAAATCGTCGGAACCATTTGGCAATGGCCGGTCATTTGGCTGCTGCTGGTGAGTTTGGAACTCCTTTCGGCGGTGGGTGAACGCTTTTTGAGGCCCAGCGCGCTCTATCGGTACGTTCCTCGAAATCTCTTTCGAATAGTTACTTTGCTGTTGCTTTGTGAGTATGGAGCTCGCCTGCTGAGTGGACGATTGGTGTCGGGAGTGCAACTGCTCGGATGGCTCGTGCTGTTGCTGTCCGTGGCGATTGCGCTTTATGCAATTTTGGACGGACCGGGTGACGAAGAAGATGGTGAGCGTTCCGCAACGTGGATCACGCGTCTAATTGGCATTTTTGTTGTCATTGCCCTGTTTGTTATTTCACAGGGCATTATTGGAATTCAGACCACGCCGTACGCCAACCCGTCGGCCATCGCGGTGAGCTCGAATGGCGTGATTTACATTGCCGACTCCGGTAACAACCGAGTGGTGCAAATATTCAACACCGGTCAGCGCGTACGCATCGGAAATGACCTGTCAAATCCTTCGGGAGTGGCTCCCGATCCAACGGCGTCTCCCAGCGCGGTCTATGTCTCGGACACCGGTCACAACCAAGTGTTGCGAGTGGTACTCACCCCGGCTCAGGCTGCGGCCGCGCTCGGTGCGGCTAAGGGTGGTTTTCTGGCCACCGCCGCGAGCAGCCAGAGCGTTGTGGCGAGTGGGCTGTCCTCGCCGCGCGGACTCGCTACCGACCTCAAGGGTCGCCTCTATATCGCCGATACTGGCAATAATCGCATTGTCGAGGTGACGACGAAGGGAAACCAGTTCACCTTAATTAGCGGGCTGGACGCTCCTGTCGCCGTCGCGACTGACATATTTGGGAACTTGTACGTTGCCGATACCGGTCGCGGCACCGTTGTGCGCTACACCATCAATAAAGACGGGCGCCCGAGCGATCCCCGGTTGATAGCGAGCGGGCTCGACAGTCCCGCCGGTGTGGCGGTCGATGCTCAGGAGAACGTCTACGTATCGGACACCGGTCATAACCGCATTCTCGAATATTTGACGAACCATCACGTTCAACGCGTCAGCGGTGATTTTCTCGAACCTCGGGGAATTGCCGTGGACGGTGCGGGACATCTCTACATCACCGAGGCCGGTCGCGGCGAGGTGATTGTGAACACGCCGCTGTACTCCAAGACGACGCTGCACTATGGACCGTCGTCGCTCGCCACGGCGGTCGCGCGAGCGAGTGATGGATCGTATTTCGTAGTCAATTCTGACGCCGGGACGTTGACGCACGTCACCTCTCACGGAACCTCGATCGTTGCGAGCAACCTCAATCAGCCCTCGGGGGTGGCGTGGAGTGCGCTCGATCGTCTCTACGTGGCGCAAGCGGGTAACGGGAGCATCGCTCGCGTTGATCCGACGAACGGGTCGGTTCAGATCATCAGCCAGGGCCTCGACGGAATTGGCGCAATCACGCCCGACCCGTACGGCAACCTGTTCGCGATTCAACCGGCCAAGGGAACGATCCTCACGGTGTCCGCCAGCGGCAAGGTCAAGGTCCTCTACAACGGTTTGGCAACGCCCACGAGCATTGTCCAAGACGCATACGACTACTTGAACGTCACCTTGTCGGGTAAAAACTCGCACGGTGGATCAGTGTTGCGCATTATCCCGGGCGGCAAGGCGCAGATCTTGGCGACGGGACTCTTTGAGCCGTCGTCTATTGGTGCGGATCTGCACGGCGATGTTTACTTCATTGAGCGCGGCACCCATCGCGTATGGGAAGACCGTGGCCTACTGGGCTCGCAGCTGATCTATTCGCCCAAAAACTGGAGCGCCAATCCCATCGCGCTCGCCGTTACCCACGACGGGGACGTCGCGATCTTTACTCGCCAAATCGGCCAGATCATCTTGGTCCATCGTTCCACCGTCAATCACACGATCTAACTCGCGTTCGCTGCTCGCGCAGCCTCTAACGTGGACCTACCAGCGAAGGAGAAATGATGCAGAACCGACGCCTCGTATTGGCCCAGCGACCCGTGGGCCACGTGAATGAATCAACCACTCGACTCGAGACCGTGGATCGTCCCACGTGCGCAGAGAATGAAGCGCTGGTCAAGATCGGCATGTTGTCAATTGACCCCACGATCCGCACGTGGATGGACGACGCCGCGGGATATTTGCCACCGATTCAAATTGGCGACGTCATCCGGTCCGGCGGCGCGGGAGTAGTTGTCGAGACAAACTCCTCGCGCTATCAAGTTGGAGACGTGGTTTATGGAATGTCCGGATGGCAGGAGTACTGCATTGCGTCGGAGGAAAATCGTTTCTCGGTCCTGCCAACGGGCATGGGAATCGATCTGGCAACGGTAATGAACGTCGTGGGACTCACTGGGCTCACGGCTTACTTTGGAATGACCGACGTGGGAGCGATAAAACAAGGCGACGTCGTTGTTGTCTCGGGCGCGGCGGGCGCGACTGGTTCCGTCGCCGGTCAAATCGCCAAGGCTCGCGGCGCTCAAAAAGTGGTGGGTATCGCCGGTGGTCCCGAAAAGTGTCGAGAGGTCGTTGAACTCTACGGATTTGACGAATGTTTGGACTACAAGGAGCCCCACCTCGCACGACGAATCCACGAAGCGTGCCCGAAGGGCGTGGACCTCTATTTCGACAACGTCGGCGGTGTGATTCTCGACGACGTATTAACCGCACTTTCCATGAACGCCCGTGTCGTTCTCTGCGGGGCGATCGCTCAGTACAACGCCACCGACGCCGGCGCTGGGCTGCAGAATTACTTAATGCTGCTCATTCGCCGAGCGCGCATGGAAGGTTTCATCATCTTGGATTACGCCGACCGATTTTCCGAGGCTCAGATGGAGCTGGCGACGATGTTGCTCAGTGGCAAATTGGCCCACCGCGAGCATCTCGTCGATGGTCTCGAGAACGCTCCGAACGCGCTCAACTTACTGTTCTCCGGCGGAAATCACGGCAAGACCCTCGTCGTTGTTGACAATACCGTTGCGTTGAGATAGCGCCTTTGACGCGCACGCGCCGACTAGACCGCGCGAGCGTAGCTCTCGTGCTGATTGCCGTAGCTGCGGGCTACGGCCAGTTCGGTGCCGTGGCGTCATTAGGAGAAGTTGCGCACTACTTCGGCGCGGCCGCACGCCGTGGATCCGTTCAGGACATCGCGGGACTGTCCGGCACGGTCATTGGTGTGGGACTCGTAATAATTCGCCTGTCCTCTCTAATGGCATTGCCCTTGGCCTCTCTCGCGGACCGGTGGGGGAGAAAGAAAGTCCTGCGCCGCGTCGCGATTGCGGGACTTCTCACTACCGCGATTGCGGCGGGCAGTCCGTCGTACTGGGCATTTGTTGCCTTCTTCGCTTTCGCACGGCCACTGCTGACGGCGTCAATGACGTTGCTCGGCGTATTGACCGTGGAACTGTCGACGTCGCATCAACGCGTTCGACGCTTGGCCTGGATTGCCGCTGGAGCCGGTGGCGGCGCGGGGTTCTCGGCAATTTTGCACGGCGTTCTTCCCGGCGCGAATGCGTTTCGCATTCTGTTTGCCACGGCGGCACTGCCGGCGCTAGCGGTGGCACCGTTACTGCGGCGACTTCACGAAAACGAGGGCGCCACGCCCGCGTTGGGCGAGTTGCAAGCACGCCTTGGTGCGGTGCCGCGGGCTTATCGCCACCAGATGTGGATAGTGGCCATATTGACCGCGGTGGTGGGCGTGATTTCGGGACCGGCCAATGGATACGCCTTCGTATACGGCGAAAACATTCTGCACATTGCCCGTCACGAGGTAGCTCTCGTTGTGTTCTTGAGTGCCGCCACGGGAATTGGCGGGCTCTTTGCGGGGCGCTGGTTCGCCGATCGCTACGGTCGGCGTTGGACGGTGGCCGTCGGAACGTTGGCCACGGCCGCAACGAGTCTCTTGGCCTATAGCGGCGGTCGCGGCAACTTCATTGCTGGCTATATGTGTGGCGTATTTGCCGCGGCGGTCTTGGCCCCGGCTGCGAGCGCTCTCACCAACGAAATTTTTCCTCACGCCTTTCGCGCCACCGCCGCCGGATGGGTGGTCGTGGCGGGAGTTCTCGGGGCGATTATGGGCTTGCTGGTCTTCTCGTTGGTCTTTGACGCCACGTCGGCATCTCACGTTGCCACCTTTCATGGCACCTATCTCCCGCTGGAAAGGATCGTTCCGATGAAAACCAACGTCAACGCTCTGCGCATACCGGCGATCGTGACGTTCCTACCTACGTTGCCGCTACTTCTCCTCCTGCACCGTTTGCCGGAATCTCGCGGCGCCGAGATTGACTGAACGGCCCTTGCCGCACGTTGGATACTTCAATTAGTCGCGTCGGGCTCACGATGGAATCGATAGCCGATTCCCGGTTCAGTTCGAAAGTAGCGAGGTCTCGCTGGTTCCGGTTCCAACTTTCTTCGGATGTGTGTCATGTGAACGCGAACGTATCCCGACTCGTCGCGATACTCCGGTCCCCATACCTCACTGAGTAGCGCGCGCTGGGTGACCAAACGACCTTCAGAGTGCACCAGCGCGCTCACGATTCGCCATTCAATCGGTGTCAGGTGCACGGCAGTTGCGTTGCGCGTAACTTCTCCTCGAGAAAAATCGATGAGAAAGTCGGCCGTGGTCACGAGCGGATCCGTTTCAATGTGCTGCGAACGGCGAAGCGCAGCTCGAACCCGAGCCATCAGTTCGCCGATCGAAAATGGTTTGGTTAAATAATCGTCGGCGCCGGCGTCGAGTGCTGCAATCTTGTCGGGATCTCCGTTTCGTGCCGAAACAATGATGACGGGCAGATCGCTCCAACTTCGAAGCGATTTCAGTACTTCAAGACCGCTCCTCACGGGAAGCCCGAGATCTAAAATCATGAGATCCGGAGCGAAGTCGCCAATAAGTCGCAGAGCCTCATCACCGTCATGGGCCACCGCAACCGAATATTTGCGCACTTCCAAATTCGTCTTGATGGCTCGTAGAATCTGGTCCTCATCGTCAACCACGAGGATTCGAATGTGGTTCATTGATCTTCCTGAGGTAAATCAATGGCCACCGTTAGTCCACCACCCGGCGTGTCCTCGAAGCGAATCTCTCCGCCGAGCAGCCCCATAAAACCTGACGCCACGCTCAGCCCGAGACCCGCGCCCAAATGATTGTCGTCGAGGTGTTGAAGAGGCATCAACACGTTGCGACGATTCTGTTTCTGGATGCCGGGACCGCGGTCAATGATCAAAAGCGTCAACGTTGTTGGGGTCCGTCCCGCACTGAGTCGAACGGATTGATCAAGCGGACTGAAGCGACATGCGTTAGCGACCACGTTGGCCACAACTCGTTCGTACAGATCGGGATCGGTAAATAGAGCGGGCAGATCGTCGGCAATGTCAATTTCCAGGCGACGGCCCTGCGTGTCAATCGTTTCGAGAGCGCTCGCAACGAGGTCGTCGAGTTCTACTCGCAACGACCGCGGCGTCACCACGCCGGCTTCAAGGCGTCCTGCGTCGAGCAGATTGGTGACCAAACGAGTCATTCGATGAACCTCGACTTCAATGGACGAGAGGAATCTTTCTTGATCTAGTGCCGACCAGGTGACATCGCGAGCCATGAGTGACGTGACGTTTGCTTCAATGGATGCGAGCGGTGTACGTAGATCGTGTGACACCGCACGCAGTAGACCGGTGCGAAGGGCATTGGTATCACTCAGAGTCCGTCGCTCACTGGCCTCGCGTTCAGCTGCCTGGGCCCCAAGTCCCGCGGCCAAGCGACTCAAAAATGCCGTTACCATCGTTCGGTCGCGTCCATCCAGCGATGAACCCCACAACCGCAACAGATGCTCCTGATCAATACGAAACTCGGTGGTGTCACCCGACGTTTCGGGTATCCCACTCGCGACTTCAACCACCCAACGCTCGTCGCGATTCGCAAGAATCTCCACTCGCGTGAGATCAAATATTGCTCGTAAGGAGTCAAGAATCGGGCCAACGTCGTTCTGACTACTGGCAACCGCCGCGGCGGCGGTGGTCAATATTTCCGCCTCCGCCCGGGCGCGCTCGGCGTCGTTAGAGCGTTTTGTAAATTCGGTAACAACGATACTGACCGCAATGGAAAATGCGAGAAATGCGCTAAGCGTTATGAGGTCATCCGTGCGTGCGACGGCAAAGGTATGTCGCGGCGCAATGAAAAAGTAGTTTTCGAGCAGCGACGCCGCTACGGCACTGAGGATGCCTATTGCTGCACCGCCTCCGACGGTCAATCCAATGACGACCACGAGGTAAGTCGAAAACACGAGTGACAGCGACGACGGGGAATGAATCAACGTCAAGACGTAGGTCACGAGTGGCAGCACCGCCGCCGCCACGGCCGCGGCGCCCAGTCGTCTTATCCACGAAAAGGGTGTCCGGCGCCGGCGATTGAAACGCACGGGCGCTGAACTGTTCGTTGAGACAATGTGAACGTCGAGATCGTGAGGATGGCGCAGAACTGCTCCCACCACCCCGCTACTTCGTCGCGAACCGGCCGCTGAGCCGCTGGAGCCCAGGACGATCTGAGTGCCGCGCTCGAGACGGGCAAACGCGACGAGAGCATCAGCAACGTTGTCGTCCACAATCTCTTGGTATATGCCGCCGAAGTTGGCGACGTACGCCCGCGTGGGTGACATATCGATCGTCGACTTTCCCCGATTGTTGGCGTCAATGACGTGCACGGCCAACAGATCCGTATTCGTTCGTGCCGAAATTCGTGCGGCACGCCGTAGTAGCGATTCGTCGTCGTTCGCACCGCTGACCCCGACAATCAGGCGTTCACGAGTCTCCCATTGCAGCGGTGACAGTTCGTTAACGGCGCGACCTTTGAGAGACTCTTCAATACGATCTGCCGTCCACAGCATCGCCAGTTGGCGCAGCGCTGCCAAATTTTCTTCGCGGTAGTAAGTAGAAAGTGCGGCGTCTACTTCATTCGCCGGAAAAATATTGCCGTGCGCTAATCGGCGCCGCAGGGCCTGGGGAGTGATGTCAACTAATTCAATCTGTTGTGCCCGGCGAACGAACGAGTCCGGCACGGTCGCCGGCGACCGCACTCCCGTAATGGACTCCACAACGTCTTGTACCGATTCCAGCTCGGCCACATTGAGAGTGGTGATGACATCAATTCCAACTTCCAGCAACGACTGAACCTGTTGCCAGCGAAACTCGTGTGAAGCACCCGGAGCGTTGCGAGCGGCGAGTTCGTCGACGAGAACCACAGCGGGGTCGCGATCGAGGACTCCGTGAAAGTCCATTTCGACGGTGACCGTCGCACCGTTTAGGGGTCGAAAATCAGGCACGATCTCGAGTTCGCCAATTTGCGATTCCGTCGCGAGACGGCGGTGGGTAGAAACAATTCCAACGACGACGTCGGTCCCTCGTTGCTTTCGTCGGTTGCCTTCGTCCAGCATTCGATAGGTAGTGCCGGAGCCGGGAGCGGGACCGAGATACACGCGCAGGTTGCCTAATGCCACGTCTTTAGTTTGCACGCTGTAGCGAGTGGCGATGCGCAACTCCGTTCACTGTGCTTACGACGTTGAAGAATCCCTTTGCGACCTCACAGTTGAATCGAATGTGGCGAGAACAACGTGCCCGTCGAACTTCCTTGTGGTTTTCAATCTTCACGCGTTCTTAGCGCGAAGGGAGATTGTCTCAATGTGGTCATAACAATGAACTTCCTACGTTTAGTTCATGGATCCTTCTGACATCTCACCTCCTCGTCCAGCGACGGTGCTGACCTCTCACGCTGACGTTGCGTTGGTCTACCCCGAGGCGTGGAGCTACCGACTGAAACGGCTCGTCTTGGGTCGCCCGCTCGTGAGTGAGCAACTGAACGGAGAGAGATTGAATCAACCAATTGCCCTCGGGGTGTTGGCGCCGGACTGCATTTCGTCATCGGCTTACGGAACCGAGCAAATTCTCACCCAGATGACCCCCATGATTGGGCTGGCAGCATTTTCCCTCGTCGTTCCCATCATGTTTGTCATATTGGGCGTGCTATTTCTCGTGACGATTTCCTATCTCGACGTCATTAAGAACTACACGACGGCCGGCGGAGCGTACGTTGTTGCTCGCGACAACTTCGGTCCCAAGATTGCCCAAATTGCCGCAGTTGCTCTACTCATTGACTACGTCGTAACGGTGGCCGTTCAATGTTCGGCGGGCACCGCGGCGCTCACGAGTGCGTTTCCTAACC
>JANXTQ010000222.1 GCA_025352305.1 Actinomycetes bacterium | reverse complement strand
TTGGCGTTGACTACGACGGCTTCGCAGTGGCGCTCACCGAAGTACTCGCCAGCTCATCATTGACCTCTCAACTTCTCACTCAACAGATTTTTGACCAACCCAACAACATCACCACGAGCTCGTGCGCGAGCGCCAGTGACTGTCTCGCTGGCGACGCCGGTGGAAACGTTTACGTATTCAACGGAACGTCGTGGACGTTCAATTACCATCTCCCTGGCAACGTCCCCTTCGGCGTTAAGGCCATCTCGTGCAGCGAAGTGGCCGCGACGATGAGTTGCATGATCCTGGACTATTTCGGCAATCAGTTTTGGTATCAAAATGGCGCCTGGTCCCAGCCGCTGGCGGGGGCTAACGCGACCTCTACCGTCGCCGCCGCGTCGTGCAGCGCCGTACCGAACTGTCTCGTGCTCGATCAAAATTTCGTAGCGGCTCGATTCACTTCGTTTACCGATGACACAACGACCACGTTGCCGAGCGGCGACTTGGCCAACGCCTCGCCAGTAGCTGCATCGTGCGTAGCGACACTGTCGCGATGCGTGGTCGTGGACTCCGACGGTTACGCCTACATTTCACCGTCGGGCACAACGTGGACCAAGACCTCACTATTTATTAGTGATCCGAGCAACGAAATTGCGACAGCTATTTCGTGTCCGACCGCTACGTTCTGCGCCGCCACCGACGACGGCGGCAACGTCTACTTGCTCAATAACTCATCGTGGGGCCACGCGGTCAGCGTGAGTAGTACAGCGTTCACGGGGATTTCGTGCGTTTCGAGCTACCGGTGCGTTGCGGTTGATAGAAGTGGCGACGCCTATCTCTACGACGGCACCAGTTGGACCGTTTCGGCCCAGGTGGCGAGCACCGGTGACTCACTCAATGCAATTAGTTGTGAAACAGCCCTGAGTTGTTTGGCCACCGATTCCAATAACTCCTTCACCTTGAGTTCCACTCCCAGCGCCACGACAACGTCATTGGTGGCCATTGCCGCCGCTCAGCGCACCGCGTCACATTTGGTGGTAACGGTGAAAGTCACGGGCGCGAGCTCACCTAATGGAGTAGTCACCGTTACTCGCGCGAGTACGAGTTGCGACGCGCACTTGACTCTCATTGCGGGAACTAAATCTTCGCAGGGAAGCTGCCTGCTGCCAAGTCCCGACCTCATTGGAACTGTTCACCTGTCGGCGCAGTATCACGGATCATTCAATTTCTTGGGTTCGTCCGCAACGGGGGTGTCACAGGTTCTGAGTGAAGAGTCCGTGACAACTTTAAAAATCTCTAGCGGATCGGTGCAGCTGGGTCACGAGCAAACTATTCATTTCACGGCAGGCGTGGCACCCCAACACCCCGGCATCGTGGCGACGGGCAGCGTCACCATTGAAGCGGGCTCTGTCCACCTGTGTACTTTTAATCTGGTCAAAGGTTCAGGCAGTTGTTCACCCAAGGCGAGTGCACTTAGTCGTGGTAGCCACCAGATCGTCGCGCTCTACAACGGAACCAAGATCCTCCAGACGTCGACGTCGTCGTCACGTACCCTCAGCGTCAAATAACTAGCTGCGTTGACGCCACGTCACTCGGCGTGCCGAACGAACCAGTAACACCAACGCGCTGAGGAGAATCGCGACGAAGGCGAGCGGTCCGGCGACGCGAATAACCCACTGGAATCCGCTCAAGAACCCCGCAATGGCGTCGTGCCACGCCTTGGAAAATCCCGTGCGCGCGTGCGTCGTCACCACGTGGCTGCCCGGGGTCGAGACGTCCACCGTCAGAGTCGAAAACGTGGTTTCGTGATTGATGACATTCAGCTGACCTTGCAGACGATCAATTTGGCTCTGGATGGCGTCAATCTGACTCTGCACGGCCAAAATCGCGCCGATCGTGTGCGCCTGGCTCATTATTGCGAGGTACTGCGTGCGACTGACCTGCGCCGCGTGAATGCGTGCCGAGAGATCGCTGTACTGACCCGTTACGTCCGTCGCACTCGTCTGCAGCGAAGTGGCCCGTCCGAGGCCGCGTACTTCGTTGATGAGCAGATTGAAACGTGTCGCCGGAACCGCCAGCACTAGGTATCCACTGGAACCCTCGCCGTGGTGACGATGAGAAATGGACGTCTGCGAATTAGACACCACGCCGCCGGCCGCCGTGGCGAACGCTCTCAATTCGTCCATCGTGCTCACGAACTTCGAACCTGACACGAAGAGAAACAGAGAACCCGTCTGTTCGATTCGAAGAAGTGAACTCGAGTTCGACGCTGCGAATATTGGGCGCCCCGCTGCAGCCCCCAATGCGGTGCTCTTCAGACCGGCGACTCCGTGTGAAGAACCGATCGCACCCATCAAAGGCGTCTGACGTGCACCGTCATATCCACCGAACGTCGTGTGGTACTGGCCCGGCGGCCGAAGCGCAGACTGCGCGCTCGTACTTTCGTGCGCGGTGAGCGGCACCACCACTAGGGCCACGAGGGCCACGGACAGTGCCGAACCGACGAGGGTTCGCGCAGCACCGTAGCGATGAACGAGTCGTTCGTGTCGACTTGTCGTCGACGGCTGAACGAGCGCCGCATCAAAAATACGCTCCGCGTGACGCCGACTGATCTCGATTCGATTCGCCTCCTCATGCAGTGCTTCAGATATGACATCTTCAAACTCAGTCATGAGAGCTCCTCAGTGGTTGTTCCAGGTTCGTCGTCGTTGAGAGCGCGGTGAGACGCGAGTCGCGCGCGCGCCTCGTGCAGCCGTGATTTAACGGTGCCGGGTGGCCGTCCAATGGCGACGGCGATCTCTCGTTCCGAGAGGTCCGCGTAGTAGCGCAGGACAATAACGACGCGAAGGTGAGCGGGAAGATCGCGCAAGGCCCTTATGACATCCGAACTCGCCGAGAGAGTGTCGGGTGCGTCAACGGTGCGAAGATCCAAATCCTCGAGCGGCCGACGCCGGTCGCGGTGAGGGATCTCTCTTCGCAGCATGGAGTTACACGTATTAACAACCACGCGGTAGAGCCACGGTGCCGAGTCGGAGCGATGTGAGACGGTGTCTCGAAATCGCCACGCGCGAAGAAAAGCTTCCTGCACCGCATCTTCAGCGTCGGCGCGATTTCCGAGGATGAGGTACGCCGTTCGAATCGACGGTGCGTAGCGTTCGGCCAGCCACTCACGCAGTTCGCTTGACTCGCTAACTGACTCCATTCGGTCGATCCTTGTCCAGGCTTCGGGAACGCTCACGTCCTAGTTGACGCGACCGGGACCCATTTGGTTCACTCAACTTCGAAAAATATGTCCGAGGGCGTCGAAATCGAGTATTTACCCACCTACTACCGTTGCAGAATGCAGGTAACTCCGCGGTACGGTCAGCCACCCGTTCTCACGTTCGCCGAGACCACCGACACGCCCGCGCTGGCCGTTGCTCGTCAGTCGTCGCGCCTGTTGGAGACCGTCAGTTCGCTGTCTGCGCAGCAGTGGGAGGAACCAACGCGCTGTGAGGGCTGGAGCGTCCGTGACGTGATCTCGCACCTCGTCACCACGAACGGATTCTGGTCGTACTCCCTAGCCAACGGTCTAAGGGGAGAACCCAGTTCGATACTCTCAACGTTCGATCCCGTCGGCACGCCAAAACTGCTCGTGGAAGCGGCGCGCGAACAGTCGTCTGACGAGGTCCTCGAACGTTACGGCGCCTCCGTAGCGCTATGGAACTCCCAGTTGAGCGAACTCAGTGGCGATCAATGGGACATGGTGGCCGAGGCTCCGCCGGGTCACATTGGCGTTCGCGAAATCGCCGCACATTCACTGTGGGACAGTTGGACGCACGAACGCGACATCGCAGTCCCCCTCGAACTTGGACTGAGCGTGCTCGACGACGAGGTTTCTTGGAGCGTGAAGTACGTCAGCGCACTCGGACCGGCCTTGCTCGCAACGACGGGATCAACTCGCATGGGAGTTCTCGGCTTTGCGCTCAGCGACCCCGAACTCGAATTCACCGTCGAGATTGGTTCTGAGGTTCTCGTCCGCAACCGCCGAGACGGTGACCCGGCTCCACTGGTGCGCGGTGACGCCGTTCACGTTCTGGAGTCGCTCAGTTGTCGAAGTGAACTTCTGCGCGTTAATGAAGAAAACCAGTGGATGCTGGACGGACTCGCGACAATTTT
>JANXTQ010000212.1 GCA_025352305.1 Actinomycetes bacterium | reverse complement strand
GGATCTCCGGTCAGATTGATGGAGGTAGCGGTGGAACCGTGATAACTGCGGTAAGTGGAGAGGACCTTGGGCCGCGCGGTGTGCAAGCGAGCCATTCTCACGGCGTGCTCAATAGCTTCGGTGCCGCCATTAGTAAAAAAGATTTTGGCCGCTCCGGCAAAACTTCGCTCGAGAATCATCTCGGCCGCGAGGTATCGCGATTCGTAGCCGTGTTGGGGCGCAATCGTGCACAGCAGATCGGCCTGCTCTTTGATGGCAGCGACCACGCCGGGGTGCTGGTGTCCCATATTGGTGTTGACGAGCTGACTCGAAAAGTCGAGGTACTCACGACCGTCTTCGTCGTAAACAAAAACGCCGTGCGCACTTTTCACCATTAGCGGCGATAGGGATCCTTGCGCGCTCCACGAGTGAAAGACACTCTTCTTCTCTCGCTGCTGGGAGCTCAATTGCTCGTTACTCACTGGTCTCCCACATGTTCCGTAATCACTCACAGCATAAGCAACTCAGTGCCAGGATCAAATTGAGCGACACGCCGCAGTACCGGCGTGCAACTAGGTGAGTGGAAGTTCGTTGAGCCACATCTCAAACGACGGCCCAACGATGCGAGCGTCGCTGCTCGGCAAGAGAACTCCCTCATTAACACTTCGAGCGAACGAACCAATTACCGGCAGCGCTATTACTCGGGGTCCGTCGCGACGTTGCGCGATGTCACGAGCGTTACTCACGATGTCGATGATGTCCGGTCCCGCAACTTCACAAATCTCGGGCAACGGATCGTTCGTCGCGATTTCAATGAGCAGTTCGGCGACCGAGCGGGCTGCGACAGTTTGGACCTTCATGTGAGGAACGAACGCCACCGGCCCGACGCGAACTCGCGCGAGAATCTGCGAGGCAAATTCGTGGAACTGGGTCGCGCGAACAAGAGAAGTGGGGACTGCGCTTTGCGTTACCACTTTCTCTTGCGCCAACTTGGCGCGGTAGTAGCCGTACGTTGAAGCTCGATCAATACCCACGATCGAAAGCGAAACGTAGTGGCCAACGTGAGCGCGCTCAGCTTCGTTGGTGAGATTCGTTGTTGCGGTGGTGAAGAAGTGGGTTGCTGCTCGCCGCGTGAATTTTGACGAGTTCGACACGTCAATGAGCGAGTTAACTCCCGTGAGCAACCCGTCAAGGGTGCTCGCAACCATGAGATCAACTCCACTCGCGCGCGTGAGCGCGACTACGTCGTGGCCGCTGCGTTGGGCCAACTCCACCACGTGTCGTCCAACGACGCCGGTGGCTCCCGCGACGGCAATCTTCATGCTCTAGATCTCATTAGCCAACAAGAAATCCACCCACGAGCGTCCACCCCGTCGGCAGCGACAGCGGGGTTCCGATTATTCCGCCGGAAATCGATCCCACAAGATTCGCCCCCGTGAGATTGGTGCCCGTCAGCGTCGTTCCGGCGAGGTCGGCGTTGCCCAGATTGGCGTTGGAGAGTGTGGCGTTCGTGAGGATTGCTGCGGACAAACTCGCTCCCGACAGGTTCGCTCCCGAAAGGTTGGCGCCGGTCAAGTTCGCTGCGGAGAGGCTCGCGTTGGTGAGATCTGCTCCGGGTCCGGCGAGGTAGCCCCCGACGAGTCGCCATCCCGGAGGTAGCGAGGCCGGCGATCCAATGACACCTCCGGTGACGGCAGCTTTCAGGTTTGCGCTGGCGAATTCCGTCGCGCTCAACGTCGAACCCGCCAAGTTGGCTCCGGAAAGATTCGTTCCCGTCATCGTGGCCATGCTCAGATTTGCGTTGGTCACGTTGGCGTTGAGCAGGTTCGCGCCGGACAGGTTGGCCCCCGTGAGATTCGCTCCCGACAGATTGGCTCCCGGCAGATTCACGCCAGTGAGGTCCACTGCGGCCAAGCTGGCTCCCGACAGGTCAGCGTGCGGTCCGGCTAGGTAACCGTGCACGAGAGTCCAACCCGCGGGAAGGGCCGCCGGCGAACCCACGACACCTCCCGACGCCGCAGACGCCAAGATCGTGGTGGCGAGATTTGCTCCACTGAGATTCGCTCCCGTGAGGTACGCACCCGACAGATTCGCGCCGCTGAGACCCGCACCCGCGAGATCCGCCACCGACATGTTGGCGTCGGTGAGATTGGAGTTCGCCAGGTTGCACTGCGCCAACGTGGCGCCGGCTAAGTCCACCCCAATCAGATTTAGTCCCGTGAGCGACAGTCCGGCGAGGTTGGCACCGGCCAGGTTCGCGTCCGGTCCAATGAGGTATCCGTTCAGTAATTGCCAACTCGGCGGTAGAGCCGACGGAACTCCAACTATCGATCCTGAACTGGCACGCGTCAAGGTCGCACTCGTGAGCGAAGATCTCGTGAGGTTCGCTTCGCTCAGAATCGTTTCGAACAGATTGGCGCCGTTTAGATTCGCTCCGGTCAGATTTGCTCCATCGAGATCGAAACGTGAAAGGTTTGCGCCCGACAGGTTGGCTCCACCCAAATAAGCACCCGGTCCCACAAAGTAGTGATTGGCGACGTGCCAGTTGGTAGGCAGCGCTGCCGGAGTTCCCAGCACGCCACTGGAAATGATCCCGGTGAGCACGGCACCCGAGAGATTTGCTCCCGTGACATTCACGGGGCTCAGGGTGGCCCCGGAGAGATCGACCTTGGACAGATTGAGATAAGAAAGATTGGCGCCATTCAAATTCGCCTGGGGTCCAAGAAGGTATCCCCCCGCTGCCTTCCATGACGTCGGGACTGTTTTGGGGATGCCGATCACACCACCGGAAATGGCGTTCGACAGTTCGGCCCCAGCAAGTTGCGCGTGAGAAAGGTTGGTGTTACTTAACGTTGCTCCCGTCAAAGTCGCGTTGGTGAGATTGTCGTGAGAGAGGTCCGCGCCACGCAGAAATGCACCGCTCAAGTTGCAGAAGGAGTAGTTGCGCCCTGGTGCGGGGAGTTTGGAACATCGGGAGTGATCGGCCGCCACGGTGAGTGTTACTGATGCGGTGCCAATTTTCGATGATGAGTGCGAAGTGACACGAACCGAAATAACGAACTTCTTGGGATCACTGGATTGATTGACGGGCAGCGTGACTGTTTCTGTGGCCCATCCGGCCGAGCAGTCGAGCACGTCGCGCGAAGAGAGCTCGGCGTCGTTGGGAGCAGTAAATACACACGATGAAGCACCTTGCACGATGGCGTTGATTTTCACTCGACCACCAAGGACACCGAACGACGTGGACGCCGCTTTGATGCTGGCCGTGGGCCCAGACGACGTGCGCGACGCCAGTTGTGGACTCTTCGCCGCGGCGGGAACGCTGAGGATGAGTAGGGAGCCGACGATCAACAGTCCAGAGCAGAACGGTCTCGAGATCCCGATCGACCTGAGCCGTGGCGACCTCTTGATTGCAGGTGGGTAGTTCAACATCGCGACTCCGATTAGTTCTACGCACGGTCGTTGGGGACCTGCGACCTACAAATGCTGGCACGCGAGAACGTAGATTTCGCGCATCCGCCGTGATGACGGCCACTCAGTTTTGCTAGTTGTCGCGAATGCGGGCTGTGCGTTGCCATGCTGCGCAAAGTCTTGTCAATCGAGCCTTTGGTTTTCTTCTTAAACACAGTGTGGCGACGGTGCCCGCGTAAATGTCACACGCACTGCGAAGGTCACTGGTTCATCCTCCTCCAGCCGTTGTGTCAACATCGTTGACGTGATGCGGCGCACTCTTCAGCATCAAATTCGCATTTCGACGAAATTAGCGAGGCGCGCATGAGCGTACTGCGCGATGAGTTGCGTTCGTCGAAGCAGGCAATTGGTGACGTGGTTACCAACGTCGCCCTACGTCGAGTGTTTGGAGCGTTCTCCGTATCGCTCATTGGCGACGGCGTGTTTGCTCTCAGTGCGGCCGTCTACGTTTACCGCCACGGAGGGGCCACCGCGGTTGGAGCGCTCACGTTCGTGCGTTACGTGCTGATAGCACTAGTGGCACCGTTTACTTCCACGTTGGCTGATCAGTACGACCGCAAGAAGGTGATGGTCGGCGCGGACGTGATCCGCATGGTGCTGATCACAGTCGCGGCGATCTTGGTGGCGCTGGGAGCGTCGCAGTGGGCGCTGTACTCCGTGATCATTCTCGCCGGACTCGCCGGCACCGCCTTTCGTCCGGCGCAGGCGTCCATTCTTCCGTTGCTCGCACACAAGAAGGATGAGATCGCGGGAGCAAATGTGGTGTCGAGCACAATTGAGAGTGTTGGGTTTTTCGCCGGCCCGGCGATTGCGGGGCTTCTGCTCGCTTACGCCAACATCACGTCGGCATTCATTTTCGACGCGGTGACGTTCGCATTTTCTGCAGCGCTGGTCTCGTCAATTCGCGTACCCACTAACGAGGAGCGCTCCTTCGAGATGGTCGAACTGATCGCGCAACCCGCGACGCTGAAGGCGGAAACCTTTTTAGTGCGAGCCCAACTAGGGTTTCGCACGATTTGGCACGACCGCGACGTCTTGACCATCGTGACTTTGTATATCTTGCAGTGCGTGGTGGCGGGAGCGTCGGCCGTTTTTGGCGTGGCGGTGGCTCTTGATCTCTTGCACGTGGGAAACGCGGGGTTCGGTTGGATGGAGTCGATGCTCGGCGTCGGGGGACTCGTCGGAGGATTCATCGCGTTGGTGCTGGTAGGTCGCTCGCGGCTGGCACTGGACTTCGGGATCGGGGTGATGGTGTGGGCCGCCCCGTTGCTGTTAATTGCGGCCGCTCCGAATCTCGTATCGGTTCTCGTCACCATGTGGTTGATCGGCGTGGCGAACTCCATTGTCGATGTGAACGCGATCACCATTCTTCAGCACATCGTGCCGAACGATCGTCTAGGCCGTGTACTCGGCGCTCTACAAGCCGGGGAAGTGGCCGGGATGGCGATCGGTGCACTCGCGATGACGGCACTTATTCACGGCGTCGGCCTCCGTCTCGGACTGGCCCTCATCGGCATCGTTATCTCTGTTGCGGTACTGCCTGGGCTGTCCGCGCTTCGCCGGATTGATCGCACGACTTTCGCCGACGGCGTGAACCATCCGCCCAAAAGTGTTCACGGGCACCGTCAACTTCACCGTCGGCGTCACCATCTTCTTCGATAATTGCGACGAGGCCTGAAGCCGTGGCTCGAGTGGGTCCATGGGTAGTCGCATCGCCGTACTTTGCGTTACGAATGTCTGATCGCGATACTTGGCCCGAGTGACAGGTTATGCAATATCTCCCATCGACTTTCACCTCCATTTTCGGAATTCGGATTTCAGTGGCGGCAGGTGGATCGCGAGTTCGACGGTGAACTCTCTCGAAAGCCCAACTACCGATGTGCGCTCGCCGGCCAAGACCCCTACGACTTGAAGCGTCTCTGCATCGAACCACGGCGAGCCACTTGACCAAAGCGGAACAGGCATGCCGAGCTCGTAGCACTTACAAGCGCGCGTACCTCTGGTCGCGTGCTCGGCGGCTGAGGACACGTACCTCTTCAACGCCCGACTTTGAGTTCGGCTTATCGGGAAAGTCGTCTCCGGATCAATGGTGTTTTCGGGGTGTGGAAATCCCAAGCTCACGACGTCGCGCCCCCAGCGCGTCGCCGCCGATGCCAGGCGAATCTTCGGCTCATCTGAGTACTGAATCGTGGCAAGAGCGAGGTCTGCTCCACTGGCGGCTTGGTGGATATGGTCCAAGATGGCCACCTGGTCGGGAAGACCCATGTCTTTTCCGTACGGAATGCCATAGAAATGGTTGTCTTCGAGCCGCGTTGACACACAGTGCCAGCACGTCACCAAGCGGTGATCGCCGAACGTGAACGCGGTACTAACCGCTGCAATGGGCTGGTACTGACCCACTTCGAGCATTCGAAACTTGACGAGGGGAACACGTGGCCATACAGCATGCCTTCGAGGGTTGGGTAGCTCATTTTGAACTCCATGCCTCCACTAGTTCCTCGGGCCCAAGCGCGATGTCAGGTGACGCAGAGAACCCCGTTCGACTCACCCCCACGGTCGGAACTCCACTCACGTATCCCGGAATCCGGGAAGCTGACACGAGAAGTTCCCCGAGGTCCTTTCCTGCAAAGGGCTGCGTGTCGCGCCACTTGATCGACCCGACGAGTTCCAACTGCTTCGCGGGCACGCGGTCTGCCCCGACGATGTCGACTTCCACGTCGTTGGTTCGTGTCCAGTATCCACCGACCACCGGAGCTTTCACCCCGCAGATTGGCGCTAGGCGCATCATCGCCTCGCGCACAATGGGCTCGATCGCCTTGCCTCGCCAAACCGAGAAGTTCGCCACGATCCGCTTCGTCACCAAGTCACTGCGTCCCCGTTCAATCTCGTCCAAGTAGGGACCGATGAAGTAAAGCCAGAAGCGCAAGTACGAGTCGGCGACTCGATATCGCGACTCTTTGGAAGCAGACTTCGAAAGCGGTAACTCCTTCGCCACCACACCCTTAGTTACCAACAGTTCGAGAGAGCGCGCCAAACTGCCCTGAGCTATCGCGAGGCGTGTTTGAATTTTTGTGAAAGTTCTCTCGCCGTGTCCAATCACGCTCAAGACGTCTCGTGCTTGAACCTCGGACGGGAATTCCGCGGCGAGAACCCTCTCAGCACTCACAATCAGTGGAGAAGTAGAGCTCCGTAGTTGGCTCGTAAGGAACTTCAATAGCGATGTTCCTTGTCGCCACTCATCACACAGCAGTGGCAGTCCCCCGGTCACTAGGTATGCGTCGAGTCCCGCTGAAGCATCCTTCGCACCGACGAAAGCCATTGTCTCCACGGGACTGAGCGCTGGCACGACCATCTCAAGACCTCGCTGAAAGAAGGGCCGTCCGTGTGAACTCAGTGCCTCCATCATCGAAACGTCTGATCCAACCAGTACCAAAAGAACGGGCTTTGCTGACAGCACCCGGTCCCACATCTTTTGCAACGTTGCTTCGAAAGTGGAGTCGCCTTCGATTAAGTAGGGAACCTCATCAATGACGACGATTGAGGCCTGGTCATCGGGCAACACTTGGGCCAGCAGTCGCAGTGCCGCCTCCCAGTCCAGCGGGTGCTGGCCGGCAAACGTTGCAGCACTCGGCAGAGATGACGTGGCACCTTCTTCGACGAACAGTTCGAGTTCTCGACTTCCAGAGCGCGATGCTGTGAAGTACATCGAGACCGCACCGGTCCGCTCAGCAAACTGCTCGACGAGCCGACTCTTGCCCACCCGGCGCCGACCACGAAGCAGGAGGCACCGACCAGGCTTGGCCTCACCGATCGCACCAGCTACTCGTTCCAGGTGCTCGCCGAGCTCAGATAGTTCTTGCTCGCGGCCAATGAACTCTGCCAAGGTGCACCTTCCATCTTCGTTGCTTACGGAGAATAAGACTATCAATAGTAAGCGTCTCATAAATGAGAGTCGCATAAATGCGTGTCTAAGCGCCGGGGAGATGGGGCGAGTTTCTGTCATCCAAAATACCTGATCAAACGATTTTTACCCTCTCTGAAGTAGACGCGCCGCCGATTGGTGCCCGAGGCATTACTGTCTCCGAAATTGACGAAAATGGATAAACCGACTCGGGCGACACAAACAAAGAGATTGGCGAAATGGGAGAAGCACTTAATGACTAGACGAGAGTCGCCCAAGATGAATACTGCGGATTCGAGCGACCGCACACGTGTTCGAACGATCGTCATTGGGCTCAACCAGCGGTCCTGACTCGTCACGCGCGCTGGGTGTTCCACCTCGCCTTCATGAGAATCTGCTCCCAGTTGTTTCTCGTCAACTACAGGATTCGTTGGCACTCGTAGAAGATGGAGTCGAGGCGAAACGCCGAGCCCCAAAAATATTCGCGCTTACTGGATATGTCAAGGACGCGGAATATCTGCTTCTTGCTGTGGTTGGTTCTGAGCGGCTGATCGGTGATCTGTTGGTCCATCAACCCTCGACCAGCGTGCTGCGCGTGCCATTCGTCAATCCGTTGGTCAAAGTGTTCAAGGTCGTTGCGGATTTGGATGGTGCGCAACGATGAACTGTCGTCTACTCCAAGGGGGTCTCGCATCGGATTTCGCCGAGGAGCGATCTTCTTATGGGAATTACCGTCTCCGCAGAGAGCTTTAGAAACATTCCCTTCACCGCCCGTGAAGATCTGAACCGTGCGCCAGAGCTTCGCTTGGTGGTTGTCCTCTTCAAGGGCCCTGCGACGACTGGGTGTCTCTACGACCACATCTCTGAAAATCTTGGTGGGGCTAGTAAGAATCGAACTTACGACCTCAGCATTATCAGTGCTGCGCTCTAACCGACTGAGCTATAGCCCCAAGGGGTACAAATCTACACGAGGCCGGACGCGCCTTTAGCGGGGGTTGTCCGCCCAGATTTTGACCTGGATGGATTGACTGGCCGTAGCGAGCAGAGTTCCGCGCTCGCTCCACAAAAACGCAATGCCTTGCGCGAATCCACCCGAAAGAGCGTGCATTTGAATGTCGCACAGCACCCATTCAGTGGGCTCCAACGTCGCCACGCGAATGGTGTTGTCCAAACTGCGACCCATCATGCGCAGGCCCGTCGCGCTCGACGCACTGCCCGAGACGTAGTCGCCGAAGATCGCGAGTGTGGCCGCCGAAGGATCCAGGTGTCCGGGCACTCGTGCCCACAGCGCAGAGTGAGGTGACCCCGGAGTGCCGTCCAGCTCTTCGAAACTTCGACCGAGCGCGATGCGAGTATCGATGTGTTGAAAAATTGACTCGCCAAAGTTCGCCGGCATCCGGCGTTGCGGGCACTCTTCGGGCGGTGGCACGGTGGGCATCTGAACCCAGGGCTCGACGGAGTCGAGCGATCCGGTACCGAGAGCGGCGTTGACGGTCAGGATCTCGCGATCGCCAATTGTCGCGACCGCGCGAGCCTGGGTCACGTGATTTCCCTGAACGGCCAATGTCGAGGTAATCGTTACTTCAGAGTTGGTCGGCGCGTAACTCAAATAGTGAGCGGTAGACCAAATCGTGGGGCGTCCGCTGTGCTGTTCCATGGCGGTGAGGCCCGCCGCAAGTCCGCACCCGCCGAAAAGAAATTGACCGGGAGTAATGAGTCGCTCGGTGACTTTCATACGCCACGTATTGTCACCCGTTCGTTCAATTCCCAGAAATTCAGTGGCGTTCACGACCGCGACCCTAATGGGCACCGTGCGATCTGCTCACGGGTTGGTTCTCACAGAAGGACCAGACTGCAGGAATGATTGATCCACACTTCGTCTTTCTCGGAGCGTTCATCTCCGTTGGCGGGGCCGCGATTTACGTGCGCGATACGTGGCGAGGCTCGACCGCACCCAATCGCGTCACGTGGACTCTCTGGGCGATTGAACCCCTGCTGGCATTTGCGGTGGAACGTCAGGCTCACGTGGGACTTGCGTCGATTATGGCCCTCGTACTCGGAGTGGTTCCGATCGTCGTTCTCGCGGTGTCGTTTCACGATCACGCGAGCGTGTGGAAAGTGGGCTGGTTCGATGTCAGCTGTGCGGCGGTGTCGTTGGGCGGACTGGTGGTCTGGCTCGCGGTAAATCAGGCGACGGTCGCGCTCGTCGCCTTCGTTGCGGCCGACGCCGTTGCGGGCATTCCGACAGTTCGAAAATCTTTTCGTGAGCCGGACAGCGAATCGTCGTGGTCTTTTCTTTCGGGATTGATTTTCGCGGGAATAACGTTGCTAACACTGAAACATCTGACGACGGCCGGTGCCCTCTTTGCCTTTTCGGTACTGGTAATGAACATCTTCATTTGGTTGTTTATTGTGACCAAGGTGGGAACGCGAATGAAAGCGAATCGGTTGTCATCCTGGAAAGGGGCTGCATCGTCGTGATCTTTGGCGACGACGTCACTCTGCCTGATCCGCTTGAGTCCCAGCGACGAGGGCGATCCCGTAGGGATCTCGCACCGCGAAGTTCGCTCGCCAACGTTGACGAACGCGACGCGTCCGTTGATCCGGTTGGTCTTCTCGCATTTCAAACCCACGACCGCGTAGCCCAATTAGTGCCCCTGCTATTTGAAAGGATGCTTCAGAGCCCGCTCAATTTTTTTCGCGGCTCCGCGATTCTCCAGGCCACCGATTTAGCTCGAGCACAATCGAGCGACATCATTGTTCAGCTCTGTGGTGATGCTCATCTGAGCAATTTCGGCGTATTTACTTCCCCCGAACGTCGACGAGTTTTCGACGTGAATGATTTCGACGAGACCGCACCGGGCCCTTTTGAGTGGGATGTCAAGCGTCTCGCCAGCTCGTTAGTTATCGCGGGTGACCAACTTGGCTTGAGCGCACGGGATCAAGAACGCGCGGCAGTTCGCGCCCTTCGCACGTATCGCACGTCGATACGGCTGTTCTCGCGTCAGCCACGCCTCACGGTTTGGTACGAAGAACTGGCACTGGATCAACTGATGGTTAGTTTGCAACCCAACTTTTCTGAAGATGAGATCGACCGTGCCGAGAACGTCTTCAACGGAGTCGAAACCGTGACAAGAACTCCGAAATACGCCAAGTTTTTGGTGGAGCGTGACGGGCGTCCGCATATCAAATTTCATCCGCCGACTCTCGTTCCCCTCGATCGATTCACCGACGAGATCCAGCGCAGTTCGACGAGCGAACTCCTGAGCGACATTGTCAGCAACTACGCCGACACTCTGGCGCCCGAGATGCGAGATCTACTGGGACAGTTCACTGCTGTCGATGCGGCGCGACGGGTCGCGGGCGTGGGATCGGTCGGAACTCGCTGCTTCATTGTGTTGTTGCTTGGCCGTGACGTTGGCGACACTTTCATATTGCAGATCAAGCAAGCCAGCACGTCGGTGCTTGACCTCGCGCGAGCGACGACCTCACCCTTCAGTGCCGCCCAGCGAGTGGTGCGAGGTCAGCGACTCATTCAGAGCACTCCCGACAGTTTTCTAGGTTGGCACGATCATCGCGATTCGAGTGGCGTTCAACGTAGCTATTACGTTCGCCAAATGTTTGACAATAAGCAGTCAATTGCGGTGGATCGTTTAGATCGCAACAGCCTCGCGGCCTACGGCGAGTTGTGTGCGTGGACGTTGGCGCGTTCGCACGCTCGCGGGTCCAAGGCCGGAGAAATTACGGGGTATATCGGAAAATCAGAGAAGTTCGACGAGGCCATTGTTTCTTACGCGCTTGCATACAAGCGAAGAAACGCTAGTGACTTCGCTGCACTTCAACAAGCCGACGAACAGGGGAATTTTCCACAAGCGGCGCCAACCCCGTAATCAAAACACTCGGTCAATTTTTGACCAAGTAGAATTGAGCACTTCGGGGACGTAGCTCAGTTGGAAGAGCACCGGCTTTGCAAGCCGGGGGTCGTGGGTTCGAGCCCCATCGTCTCCACTCGTGTGATGTCGCAGCATTGTGAGAGTCCGGTTCCTTTGTCTCACTTCGGCTCCGGCACCTCTGTCTCACTACTCGGCCCGGCTCCGGCACCTCTGTCTCAGCGGGTCCGGCTGCTGTGTCGCACTGATTCCACCAAACTGACACGCTTTCTCTCGTGGTCTGAACGTTCGTTCGGCCAGCGAGGAGATTGCCATGCTGATCGAGTTCTCCGCGGTTGAACAGCGATATCGCGCGGTGCGTGAAGTGCTCGACACCGGTGCCACGATCACCCCAGCCGTTCTCCTTCTCGCGTGTCCTAGTGCGCCGGGAGTGCGTTCACCCCGTTGACGACGACGTCGCTCGAGACCTAGAGCATGGAGCGCATTCGTTCGATCTCCGTCGGGCTCATGTTTGAGTCGCGACACTTCCATGTCACTGCGACCTTGAGCATCGCTCGAAGGTCGTCACCGCGAAACGGCTTGAGAAATGCGTTCAGCATGATGGTCCGGCCGACGCCGAGGAGACGGGATTTCCACGGATCTGCCGGCAGCTCGCCGGACGCAATCAGAGCCCACGAGAGTGCGATGTCAGCGAGTGGATCGCCTCGTGCTGCGTTCGTCCAGTCGATGACTACGGGACCTTCGGGGCCGATCATCACGTTCAGGGGATGCAGATCGAGGTGCAGGATTCGATCACCGTTTCCAAACGGAGCTTTGACAAGCCATTGTGGCGCAGTAATCGCATGAAGCGAGATCTGAAGCTTTGCGAGATCCTGTCCTAGCGAGCGGATTCGCCAGGGTTTTGATGCAGCCATGTCCAGCATGGTCGGTCCGTTGATTCGCTCCATGACCAAATCGAAACCGTCATCGCTGACGTCGAATACTTCGGGAGCGGGGTAACCGTGGGACCGGACGAACTCCATTATTCGAGCTTCATCGTGGAACGACCGACCGTTGCGTGATCTTCGCAGTACTTTGTCTTTTCCGTACTCGAAGATGTCAGCGTCTCGACCGGTTGCGATCAACGGTCCAAGTGAGCCCACGAAATGACCATACGACCCTCGAGCGCGTGAGACCAAACCTCGATCGAGCGCCCGGCACCGGGGCCCCACCCAAGGAAGCACCGTGTCGAAGCGACCGCGCAGTCAGAGCGAGAAATGGATGGGTGACATTTACATCTTGCCGGGACCATGATGTAGCAGTGGAGTTCTCAATGGCGTCAGGTGTCGAGGTCCTAAAGCGCACGGCGAGCGGGCTTGATCTGCTCCTACGAGATCTGCCAGTGCAGTGGACGATGAACAGTGACGGCGAGGACTCCTGGTCGCCGTATCAGGTTGTTGGCCACATGACGTATCTCGACGAATTTGAATGGATGGATCGCGTAGTGGTGATACTTGACGGTGATCCGGCAAGTGAATTTCGCCCCGTTGATCGAGAAGCGGGGTTTTCTCTGTATCACCAGTGGCCGCTGGAACAAATTCTGGACCACTTTGTCATCACCCGACAGACCAATCTGACTCAGTTGGAATCGCTCGTCAGTG
>JANXTQ010000209.1 GCA_025352305.1 Actinomycetes bacterium | reverse complement strand
TGGAGTGCCGTCATTGCGAGCGCCGAAATGACGTCAAACGAACTGTTTCGTGGAACGCCAACGGTCTGGAACGCCTGTTTGCCGCCTACGCACGTAGGGGGATTTAGCGTTTTGGCACGCAGCATCTTTTGCGACGATCGGGTGGTTTTTGGTGACCCGTCACACATCTCGCTCGGACCCAACATGGGTGCGACTCACGTGGCGGTCGTGCGAACGCAGTTAGCGCGCCACGATCTCAGTGAGTACCGCGTGGTGCTGCTCGGAGGATCCCGGGCGCCGGACAGTCTCGACGCCAACGTCGTTTCGACGTGGGGCATGACCGAGACCGGGTCCGGCGTCGTTTATAACCGGCGAGCGTTGAGCGGCGTCGATATAGCGCAGGTCAACGGCGAACTATGGGTGCACTCGCCCACTCTGTTTCGCGGGTACCGAAACGGTGACGTACCTTTTGTTACAGGTCCCGACGGTCGCTCCGGTTGGTTTCGCACCGGCGACGCGGGCGAGGTGCGTGACGGGCTCGTCAGCGTTCAGGGACGACTGAGTTACGTCATTGTGAGCGGTGGTGAAAAGATTTGGCCGGAAGATCTGGAAGAACTTTTTCTGCCCGTTGACGACGTCGACGATGTCGCCGTTGTCGGAGTTCCTGACGACGAATGGGGTCAGCGCGTCGTCGCAGCCGTTGTGTCCTCGAGGTCACCCAGTGATCTCATTGCGCAGTTCAACGAACTGGGTGCCGACAAAATAGGACCGTGGGCCAAAGTAAAGGAAATTCGATTGGTTCCCTCGATTCCTCGCACGTCCAACGGGAAGATCAACCGCGACCAGTTATCTCAGTTGTTTCAGCCAATGCCCCCGCTTGGTTGATTAGTCGCTCCTCCGTCAACAATCAAGGTCTGTCCCGTTAGCCAGCTCGCTTCGTTGCTCAGCAAGAACAGTGCCGCCGTCGCGATGTCATCGGGCTCACCGAGGCGTCGCAGAGGAATCTGTGCGGCAATGCGCTCTTCGTGTTGTTCCCACAGTTCGCGCGCGAGTTCGGTTTTAACCAGACCCGGCGCGATTCCATTTACCCGCACTCGGGGCGCCAGTTCATAGGCGAACTGCTTCGTCAAATGGATGACGGCGGCCTTGGTGACGTTGTACCAACCAATGCCCGGCTCCACGCCGTATCCGCCAATGGACGCAATGTTGACAATGGCTCCTCCGTGTTGCTTCATCCAGCCGTTCCACGCCGCTCGCGTATGGGTGACGATGGATGCCTGATTGATCTCGAAGGTCTTTTGCATTCGCACGTCGTCAATATCAACGAGTGGGCCGTAGTACGGATTGGTTCCCGCGTTATTGACGAGAATGTCAACGGCGCCAAAACGCTCCAACGTGGCCGCCACCAGTCCCTCGGCGTCGGCGCGACGTCCCACGTGGGCAACGTGAGAGTCCAGCAAGTCACCGTAAAACAGCAGCGACATCTTGGCCTCAGCCAAATTGTCGTCGCTGCGTGACGACAACATGACCTGAGCGCCCGCTTCGAGAAGGCGAGCCGCAATTGCTAAGCCAATGCCGCGCGAGCCTCCGGTGACAATCGCTGTTTTACCTTCAAGTTCTAGGTTCATGACGCTCGAATCTAGTTCTGCATCGGTGCATCGATCGGTCGCACTCCTCGAGTGAAATCCTGCAGTTCGCCGCGACGGGCCAACTACGTTGCAGCCACGCGCTGCAGAGTGATGCGACCAACGCGTTGGTAACGCTCGTAGCCACTACTGGCAATCGACAGAAACATCACACCAAAAATGGTCGCCCAACCTCGGGCCCGCAGTCGCAGGTCGTCCTCGACGCCGCCATAGGCCTCAAAGCACCGCTGCAGATGATCGGGCTCCAGAAGCATCCACGCTCCCGCGAGATCTGTCGCGGGGTCTCCGGCGCACATATCGCCAAAGTCGACAACGCCGACGAGCTGCCCCTGAGAAAAAACGGTATTGCCGGGATGAAGATCCCCGTGCAACCATCGCGGCGACTGCGCCCACGGGGCTGCGTCGAGCGCCGCCTGGAACCGGTGGCGAATAACACTCACATCGAGGTCACTGCCAATCATTTTGCAGCGTTCATCGAAGGTGTCGCGTCGTTGAGCCAAAGCCACCCCTCGAAAATCGTTACCGGGCGCATCGTGCGGTGCGCTTTCGTGCAACTGTCGCAGGAAGGTGCCGAGGCTCTGCGCGCAGGCCGCCTGGTCGTACGCGCCAACTTGGTCTCCCGGCGTTCCTTCAATCCAGGGCACGATTGACCAGGGAAAGTTGAACTGCACGCACGGAGTGCCGACTCGCAGCGGTGCGGGAATTTTTAGTGTCGTTCGTCGAGCAATGTCGCCCAACCACCGTTGTTCATTCAACATGAGTTCGACCGCCACTTTTCGCCGCGGCAGACGCACGATCAGAGAATCACCCAGTCGATACAGCACGTTGTCCCAGCCTTCGTCAAATGGCCGCAGCTCGAGACCGGCGAGGTCGGGATGCTGGGAGCGAAGGAGCCAGCGGGCGAGGTCGATCGACACCTCTATGTCGGCGTCTGGGCGTTGCACGCTATCTCCTAGGAAACGGGTCACTCGATGTTCGAACGGTGACGTCGCTTAAGGCAGCGACGTTTTAGTTCTGAATGACGCTGACCGAGATTACGGCACTCACGCGTAGATTTGATATCTAACCGGCCACGCAACGATCAGGACTGCCTTGCCCCTCATCAGAGAACTATCCACTGCGGATCTGTCGCCCTACCTCGTACAGCACGTGAGTAACCCGGTTGATTGGTACGAGTGGGGTGACGATGCCTTTGCGATGGCACGACATCTCGATCGGCCAATCTTTTTGTCCATTGGGTACGCCGCGTGTCACTGGTGCCACGTCATGGCGCACGAAAGTTTCGAAGATGATGCCACCGCCGCGCTGATGAATGAACGATTTGTTTGCATCAAGGTCGACCGCGAGGAGCGTCCCGACGTTGATGCGGTCTACATGTCGGCCACGCAGGCCATCAGTGGGCACGGTGGCTGGCCGATGTCAGTTTTTCTAACTCCCGATGGGCACGTCTTTATGGCGGGCACCTACTACCCGCCGGTGGAGGCTCACGGACAGCCGAGCTTCACTCGGCTCCTGCTCGCCATGGCGGATGCGTGGAGCACTCAGCGAGTTGCCGTACTCGAGCAGGCCGAGCAAATCACCGCGGCGGTGCAGTCCGATACGGCCTTTGTGAGCCGGCTCTCGCCGGCTCGACCGCGTGAATCGTGGAGAACGCTCAATCGCTCTTTAGCCACCCACCTCGTGTCGCTCACTGATGACGACGGCGGGTTTGGACCGGCACCTAAATTTCCTCGACCCAGTTACGTCGAAGCACTGCTCGCCGACGGACGCCAAACTTCCTACGCCGCCGCCGCCACGACCCTCAACGCCATGAGTCGACGCGGTCTCTACGACCACTTCGAAGGTGGCTTCGCTCGTTACAGCGTCGACGCGCTGTGGCACGTGCCCCACTTTGAAAAAATGCTCAGTGATCAAGCGCTGCTCGCCGCTGTTTATTTACGCGCCGACCGCGCGGCGGGCGGCAGTACACCGTGGCGTCAGGTGGCCCTGTCCACGCTGCGCTTTGTCGTTCGCGATTTGGCAGTTTCGAAGGGATTCGCTGCGTCCCTCAAGGCT
>JANXTQ010000179.1 GCA_025352305.1 Actinomycetes bacterium | reverse complement strand
GGGCAAGGTGGAAGCGTTCTTGCCCTCGGGCACAGTCCGCGTCGGTCAGCGCAGCGCCTTTTCAGGCGGCGTGGAGCAATCCGTTGTCACTAATGACCTAGTTCTGGTGGAAGGTTTTCATCACGGCGCGAGTTATCTCGAGCACCTCGACTTTCTTCACGCCGTGAAACACGGGTCGCCGCCACACGTTACGGCGCTCGACGGGTATTGGAGCGTGCTGATGGGTGCCAGCGCGCAGTTATCTATTGAACAGCACCGCGTGGTTGAGATTTCCGAGTTGCACTCGCTCTCTCGGTAACTCACCGGTCGAGGCCGATTGAGCCGTTGCTCGCTACAGCTGAGCGAGAGTGCAGCGGGCCGTGATCTAACTGGCTCAGTACCAGTTCGCCGAAACGACGACACTCGTCGAGATGCGGATAGCCCGACAAAATAAACGCTTCAATACCCATGTCTTGGTAACGGCGAATCTTGGCCAGAACCTGCGCGGCGGAGCCAACGATTGCGGCGCCACAACCCGAGCGGGCGCGTCCAATTCCCGTCCACAAGTTCTCCTCGACGTAACCGTCGTCACGGGCCAGTTCGCGCAACTCACTCTGGCGCGCCACGCCAACGGAGCCCGCGTCCAGCGACTTCTGTCGAATCGCGCGTCCGACGTCATCATCGAGCGCGGCAACGAGAAATTCGGCGGCGTCGCGTGCTTCTCGTTCGCTCTCGCGCACGATTACGTGCACGCGGTATCCAAATCGCAACGTTCGTCCGTAGTGGGCGGCCCGCTGCGTCATGTCCGCGATGATCTCTCGAACGGCCTCTTCGGTGTCGGGCCACATCAAGTACACGTCGCAGTACCGCGCCGCCACGTCGCGCGCCTCGTGAGAAAGTCCGCCAAAGTAAAACGCAGCGCGCGGGCTAACAGCAATGCGAGGCGCAGCGACGTCAAAGTTGTAGAACTCTCCCGACGCCGACGCGCGCTGACCACTTCCGAGTTGGTCCAGGATCTGCATCACCTCGCCCGTGCGTTCGTAACGAGCACTCGCGGCCAACGACTCTCCCGCGCGGTCGCTCGAGATGATATTGACGTCGAGGCGTCCGTTGGCCACGTGATTCAGTGTCGCGAGCTGTCGGGCCAACTGAGGAGGCCAATTCTCGCCCACACGCACCGCAGTAAGCAGGCGAATTGTCGATGTCAGGGCCGCGAGCGCACTCGCCATCACGGTCGTGTCGAGACCGAGTTCGTAGCCCGAGGGCAAGAGCACCGAGTCAAAACCCTGGCGTTCTGCTTCGCGCACGATTTGTGTGCAGTGAGAGAAACTGCTCGCCAACTCGGGCGCCGGCACTCCCAATTGGTTGTAGTCGTCGTCGCATAACGCCGCGAACCACGCGACTTCGAGATCGGCCATCGTTCATTCTGTCAGTGATGCACGAAGAACTACGTGCCACGAGGAATCGGGACTTTGGGCCCTACTTCGAGTCGGTGTTCGTACGCCGCTGCGAAGTAGACCTATAGGTGACGAGAAGGAACCGAGGCCACTACGGGTCGAGGTGACGCGAGGAGATTTGAGTGGCAGTGATCTATGGGCTCTTAGGAGCCCTCTTCAATCTGAGCCATCCGGGACATTTCATTTCGTGGGGATGGATTCAGATCTCACTCGCCAATTTAATTGTGATCATCGTGATGGTCGTCGTGTTCCTTCTCGCCATGGTCATTCCCCTTCCCGGCAAGCGTCGCCGTCGAGGTGGCTCACAGTGACCACAACCAATCCCGAAATTGATCGCCAGCTCACCACGCGCCTGCGCAAGCGTGTCGTCGCGTGGCTACCTCCGGACAAACTCCTACCCGACACTCAGCCCAATTACGTGAGCTCGTGGATTTACGTTTTTGGCGTGACGACCTTGGTCGCCATGGTGATCGTCATCGCAACCGGGTGTGTGCTCGCCATCAACGGTCCCCAGTGGTGGCACCTCAGCAGTCTCGGACACTTCGTTAACTCCATGCACCTGTGGAGCGTTGAAGTCTTTTTCTTCGCAATGATTGTTCACCTGTGGGGCAAGTTCTTCATGGCGGCGTGGCGTGGAAATCGAGCGCTCACGTGGATTACCGGTGGCGTTACCTTTTTAGCGTCAATCCTCACGGGATTTACTGGCTACGTCAGCCAAACAAACTTCGACTCGCAGTGGATAGCCACCCAGGCCAAAGACGGCATTAACTCAACCGGCGGGGGCGCGTACTTCAACCCGCTCAACACCGGTCAGATGCTGATGTGGCACATCGTGTTGATGCCCCTTGCGCTGTGCGTCATCGTTGGTTTTCACGTCTTGCTGGTTCGCCACCGCGGAGTAGTTCCTCCCTTTGCAGATTCGTCGCAGCCCACTGAGGTGAACGCATGACAAGAAAGAACTTTCGACCCGACGTGGACGTCGCCGATTGGAGCGGGGGATATCACCCCTACGACATCATCAAGGAAGGTTTGATTGCGTTTATCGCCGTGACAGTTCTCGTCGTGGGCTTGTCGGTGGCGTTCGGGTCGCCGGATGAACACCAAATCACGATGCGCAACTGGTCCCAGGCAGACCCCACGGATTTTGCTGCCACGGCGTTGACGGAACTCGACGGCTCTTCGGGAACAGCGAGCTACGGCGCGCCGTACAACACGAATGGTTCAACAGCGGGGCGTCTCGGGCCACTGAAGTTGGCCCAGTGGGCGGGCGTGCGCGTACCGGTCAACACGATTCGTGACTTCGTTATTGCTCCGTTGATGTCGCTGCCTAACGATCCGTCACTCACGTTCGCCCTCTCGCAGTGGAAGAGTGCGTCGAACTCCCAAGACGCCACGTGGATAAAGAACTACGGATCGGTGAGCGCAGTTCACGGCGGAGTTGTCACCTACAGCGGATCCAATGCGGGACCGGTGCCGATATTTATTCAGAGGCTCACCACAATGGCTCAGTC
>JANXTQ010000176.1 GCA_025352305.1 Actinomycetes bacterium | reverse complement strand
AACTTGCGCGACGCGCAGAACGACGTCGCTCGAATGTGGACGTTTTAGGGAGCATCGTTGCCTTCCCGATCTAGGGGTAGTTCTGCCCCTGTCGTTATCAACATAGCCAATCGGTCAACGCAATCCATAGCATCAGATTTTCATAGAGGGCACGCCAGATGGACGATTTTCAGCTCAGTAGAGCGTTCTCGTTCCGCCACCGTATCGGTGGGCTTGTGGTCGGGCTGCCGGGATTTGAACCCGGGACCTCTTGACCCCCAGTCAAGCGCGCTAACCAAGCTGCGCTACAGCCCGCAAAAATGAAAGCCTACTCGTTGACCTATGCCTGTCCGCGATGAGATCCATGGGGCTGATCGGGATTCGTGAGCCACGCTCGTGCTTCTAACAGGAACGCAATCGACTCACCCGTTGCCTTAGCGCGCAGCGCCTCGAGTATTCGCTCGTCGAGTGCTTGGAGGATCTCTTCAGTTGTCGCCATCTCAGGACCCTCTCCGCGCGCCGTAGTTTGCGCGACAGCGAAGGTTACTCAAGTCACTAGCCACCGGCCGCGGCGGTGACGATCTCGATCTCTGCTTGCGGTTCAATTTTCGTGCTTGCCCACTCAGAACGCGGGACAATCTCGCCGTTGATTGCCACGGCGACTCCTTCACGGCGGATATTCATTGAAACAATCAATGCATCGACGCTTCCCTCGAAACTCGAAACTAACTCGCCGTTGAGTCTCACTTCAGTCGATTCATTGAAAATGCGAGGGCATCGTTGGCCGCGAGGGGAGCCATGAGAAAGCCGTGTCGATAATGTCCAGCGGACCACGCCCACGCCCCGTCGGCGAGTTCATCAAAAAACGGTGTTTGGTCGCTGGACGCCGGTCGCAAACCAACTCGGGCCTCGACAAAGGTTGCCTCGTCCAATTCTGGACTGACTGTCGCGGCGTCCTCCAAAAGTCGACGAATGGCTCCCGCCTCGATGGTCAAGTCGGCAGACTCGTCACTTGACGCTCCCACAAGGACGGTTCCGTCGGTGCGACGCACCACGTAAACGTGTCGTCCGTTGACGTAGGCGCGAATCATCGGGAGTGGACCCTGGACGTCGGCACGAAGTCGCAGAGTGACACCGCGAACCGGACGAAGTCGATGGATCGAAGAGTTGAGAATCTCCAATGGTTCGCCTTGATATCCCGTGGCCAAGATTCCGCATCGTGAGCGCAGCGTATCGCCAGCAATCTCTGTGATCGCCTCGCCGTCTTTGACATCACAGTGAAGTGCCCGATGAGCGTAAGTAACAACACCCTGCTGATCGAGGGCCCGACGAAGACCCCGCACGATGTCGTCGGTGTCCACGTAGGCGTCACTATGAACGAACTGAGCTTCGTGCGTGCGCGGCGAAAGACCGAGAAAGAGGTCGGGGGACAGATCTCGAGTTGCGTCGAGAGATTTGATTCCCTGCTCGTGTGCCGTGTCGAAGTAACGGCGCCATTCACGACGATCATCCGCGTCCCAGCCAACGAACACTGTTCCTGACACGAAGAGTTCGCACGAACTGGACGCACTTTGATTCAGTTGCTGCACGAACTGCGGCCATAGATCTCTCGCTGCTAGCGCTCGAGAGGCGAACAATGAGTGTTCGGGCGAGGACTCCGCTCCAGGAGCCAACATCCCCGCGGCTGCGTAAGTTGCTCCACGTCCCACGGCGTCATCAACGAGGGCGACTCTTTGACCTTCACGGCTCAATACAAACGCCGTCGCGAGCCCAATAATCCCGCCACCCACGACGACAGTGTCAAAGCGTTGTGCACTCACCGTTCCAATGTAAGCGCCCATCAACTACAGTTGGGGCGGGCCAGTGTCGTCCCGTTTAGACGACAATGAGCCAAACTTCCCTTTACGATCCGCGCTTTGAGCACGACGCGTGCGGAGTGGGAATGGTCGCGGATCTGCGGCAACGCTCGAGTCACCAAAACGTGGATGACGCTCTCACGATCCTCGAGAACCTTGAACACCGAGGCGCAACGGGAGCTGACGTTGACAGCGGAGACGGAGCCGGACTGCTCCTCAAAATGCCCGACTCCTTCGTGAGAGCCATTGCCCACGACGCCGGTGTCACAATTGCCGAGAGTGCCCTCTACGCCGTCGCGATGTGGTTTCTGCCGCCCGATCGAGATGGAAATGCCCTGCGAGCGCAACTCGATTCCCATTTTGCCGCTCGCGACACCGATCCGTTGGGCTGGCGCCAAGTGCCAGTCGACAGTTCTATTCTCGGCGCTGCGGCCGCGCAGTGCGAGCCGGTCCAGTGGATGCAGTTCATTGGTACCGCGGCGACGGATACCCCCTTGGAGTTCGAACGAAGACTCTTCGTATCTCGCCGCATCGCCTCGCGCGAGCTGGACCTCTACGCCGCCTCGTGCTCCAGTCGCACCATAATTTACAAGGGCATGTTGACCTCTGGTCAGCTTCGCCGGTATTTCCGTGATTTGAGTGATCCGCGGCTCACGGCTTCAATCGCGATCGTTCACAGTCGGTTTTCGACCAACACTTTTCCGTCGTGGCCACTGTCGCAACCCTTTCGCTACATTGCCCACAACGGTGAAATCAACACCGTGCGTTCCAATCGGCATTGGATGACAGCGCGCGAAGCACTTCTCGATACGTCAATCTTTGGCTGTGATTTGGAAGATATCTCACCCGTCATCACACCGACTCTGAGTGATTCCGGCAGCTTTGATGAAGTCGTTGAG
>JANXTQ010000084.1 GCA_025352305.1 Actinomycetes bacterium | reverse complement strand
GTGGCTCGCGGCTCGAGCTGATCGAATGCGGGCGGGTTGCGGTGGATCTCCCAACGATCTTCGATCGGGCCAATGTCATCACAGTCGAGGGGTTCGCCGAGCACGTTAAACACGTGTCCGAGCACCGCGTCACCGACCGGCACCGAAATGCCGCGCCCGGTGTTGCGCACAATGGCACCACGAACCAGTCCGTCGGTGGGCTTCATGCACACGCAGCGCACGCGACCCTCACCAATCTGCTGGGCCACTTCGGCGGTCACGGTGATCGTGACGCCGTCCAGTTCGAGGTCCATCTCCACGGCGTGGTTGATCTCGGGCAACGAGTGCGGCGGGAACTCCACGTCCACAACCGGTCCGGTGATCGCGACAACTCGGCCAGTTTCCAAGGCCGTCTTTTCGGGAGCGATGGTCATTTTTTACTCACTTTCCCGAGCGGAGCGCTTCGGCGCCGCCCACGATTTCCATGATTTCGGTGGTGATCGAGTCCTGACGGGCTCGGTTCATAATGCGAGTCAACGAACGTGCCAGTTCGTCGGCGTTCTCCGTCGCGGCGGCCATGGCGCGCTGCTGAGAGGTGTGAAAACTGGCCGCGCCTTCGAGCAGCGCTGTAAAGATCTCTGATTCGAGCGCTTTGGGGGCCAACTCTTCGAGCAGTTTGCTCACTTCGGGCTCAAACTCGGTGTAGCCCTTTAATACCTTGGGCTCGGAACTCTCGACGGGCTCGTCAACGCTGAGCGGCAGGAGTTGGCGCGTGAGGACTCCCTGAGAGGCCGCGGACCGAAAGTTCGTCGACACCAAAATGATCTGCTGCGCTTCGCCCGCTACGAACGGGGCCGCAACGACGCGGGCTAGTTCGCGCGCGTCGGCGAACTGGGGACGGTCGGCGTAACCGTGAAAGTTGCGCTCGACGTCGATTCCGCGAAAGCGAAAATACGCGAGCGATTTCTTGCCAACAGTAAACAGGCGAACCTGAGTTCCCTGGCCCTTAAGTTCCACAATGAGCCGCTCGGTGGCGCGCATGACCGACGAGTTGTACGCCCCCGACAGTCCGCGGTCGCCCGAAATGGACAACACAACGGCCGTCTCAATCTTCTCCGGCAACTCCAACATCACTGCGGCGTGCGGGTCGCCCTTGGCAGCTTCGAGGATGATGCGACCCATGGCCGCACGGTACGCGCGATTCGCTGAGATGCGCGCTTGGGAACGCGCGATCTGCGACGCGGCGATGAGCTCCATGGCCTTGGTGATCTTGCGCGTAGCGCGAACCGACTTAATGCGTCGTCGCAAAATGCGTTCTTGGCCTCCAGCCATTGCGTACCTCCCTTCCTTCGCTCGTTAGTAGTGGTGGTTAGTTGCCGGGCGCGAAGCCGTCGACGACGTTCTTGATGGCCTCGTCGAGGGCATCAATGTCAGGCAATTGGCCGGTTGTTCGAATATGGGTCAGCAGATCCGCGTGCTTGGCGCGAAAGGCCGTGAGTAGCTCGGCCTCAAAGCGACGAACATCACTGACGGGCACGGTGTCGACCCAACCCTTGGAACCGGCGTAAATAACGACGACCTGCTCTTCAACGGGCATCGGCTGATTCAAACCCTGCTTTAACAGTTCGGTGAGGCGGTATCCGCGGTCCAACTGCGCCTGGGACGTCTTGTCCAATTCGGAACCGAACGTGGCGAAACTTTCCAGTTCACGGAACTGTGCGAGGTCGAGTTTGAGCGAACCCGCGACCGAACGCATGGCCTTGATCTGAGCGGCACCGCCGACTCGACTCACCGAGTTACCCACGTCAATGGCGGGACGCATACCGGAGTAGAACAGGTCGCTCTGCAAGAAAACCTGTCCGTCAGTGATCGAGATCACGTTGGTTGGAATGTACGCCGAGATGTCGCCGGCCTTGGTCTCAATGATGGGCAGCGCCGTCAGTGAACCCCCACCGAGTGCGTCGGACAACTTGGCAGCGCGCTCGAGCAAACGGCTGTGTAGGTAAAAAACGTCTCCGGGGTACGCCTCGCGACCCGGCGGGCGACGCAGCAACAGTGAGACCTGACGGTACGCCTCGGCCTGCTTGGAGAGGTCGTCGTAGACAACCAGTGCGTGCTCGGAGTTCTCCATCCAGTGCTGGCCAATGGCGCAACCGGCGTAGGGAGCTAGGAACTTAAACGGTGCGGGGTCACCCGCCGAAGCAACCACCACCACGGTGTATTCCAAGGCTCCGTGGTCTTCCAAGGTCTTTACGGTCTGAGCAACCGAGGAGTTCTTTTGTCCAATGGCGACGTAGATGCA
>JANXTQ010000066.1 GCA_025352305.1 Actinomycetes bacterium | reverse complement strand
GGGTTGAAAATTCGCGACAAAAACTCGACAGTCGCGGACTCAATGACGTCAGCGTCGTTGTCGAGCGTGGCAACGTGATACGAGTTCTCGAGAAATATTCGCTCGAGCGGACCCGAAACGCCGGCGGCCACGACGTCACCGTTTTCGGGCAGAACCGTGTGATCCTCGCGGCTCGAAAGCAACAGCGTCGGAACGGTAATTTTGGAAAGGTTCGCCTCGACGTCGACGAGTGCGTCCGACACCGACTTCGCGGCGAGCAACGGGGTTCCCGGGTACGCCGCTTCAATGGAACCGTCGCGCTTGATGTCCGAGCCCACGCCCTCAATGAACTCCATGCCGGCCGCTACGAGTTGCAGGCCGCCCTCAACGAGTTCGGGAGCGAGGGTTTTCACCCACGGATTAATCAACACCAGCGCGCGAACGTCACTGTTGTTTTCGCCGAGCCACACACTGAGGCCGCCACCCATTGACAATCCGACGACGGCCACTGCGTCACAGCGCGCGCTCAACTCGTCGAAGGCGCTTTGGACCGCGTCACGGTAGTTCTCCCAACGCGTGGGAATCATGTCCTCCAGCGCAGTGCCGTGTCCGGGCAGCAGAATCATCTCCACCGAGTAACCCTGATCGGCAATGACGTTGGCGAGCGGTCGCATGGACTGCGGATTACCGGTGAAGCCGTGAATTACCAAAACCCCCTGAGCCGATCCACGGACCGAGAGTGGTTCACAACCGGGCATTACGGGCGCTGTCATGGGAGCAAACTCTACTGGGACCACTACCCTTGCTTGGCCGTTGCGACCAGGAGCACCATGACCTACGACTTCCTCAGCCCCGAATGGATTCTCGAAGCGCGAGTTATCCGAGACGAATTCGACACCGGTGCCGAACCGGCGATCCTTCTCGCTATGAACCTCACGGTCACCGAGGTTCCGTTCGGCGACTCGCCACTGAAGGCGCACCTCGACACGTCCGTGGGCGTCTTAGCCCTGGACTATGGACATCATCCGAAGCCGGACGTCTCGATCACTGTTGATTGGGCGACGGCTAAGGCGCTGCTGATTGACGGCAACCCTCAGGCGGCAATGGGCGCGTTCATGGCCGGCAAAGTACGCGTTGAAGGTGACATGGCCAAACTGGTTGGACTGCAGAACGCACCGGTCGACGAACGCTCACAGGGAGTGATCGAGCGGTTGCGGCTCATCACCACGTGAGAGCGTTTTTTCACGGGGCACCGAAGTAAGAAAAAACGATCCGATGAGCGAGATAACCGCCATGGTCGCGCCGATCAGAAACGGCAATCGAAAAGTCGATATCAACGAAGAGTCCGGCGAGTTGGGATTGAGTCGACGACTATGCATGACCGATTGCTGAATTGTGAAGCTGGTCTGTTGACCAAAGACCTGTCCCACTTGCATCGCGAGTAATTGGACCGCGGTCATGACGCCAAACTCCTTGGGGTCCACTTCGTTGGCCATGATTGCGCCCGACGACGGCATCGCCACTCCTTGGCCCAGTCCCGACAGAGCGAGCGCCACAATGAGTACCCAAATCCCCATGCCGGTGCCAACGAACGCAAAGACGAACATCGATACCGAAAGAAACAGTGCGCCGCCAATCGCCGTCGTGCGTTCGCCAATTTTGACCGCCACGTAGCCAGCAATCGGTGCGCAGAGCGCGAAAGCGATCGGGCGGGCAATGGAGTACGCGCCGATACGTTGAGTCATCTGCGCATAGGTGTGATTTCCATCGAAGGCAAATCGCAGTAGATACGGAAATAGGAAGAATCCGCAGAAGTACGCGTAGTTACTCGTGGTGCGAATGATCATGGGCCACACGAAGTTGCGCCGACGGAAATATTTGACGGGTATCAATGGATTAGCTGCGTGATTTATTCGATAGATGAAGCCCACAATGGAGAACGCTCCGACGGCCCAGCAGGCGAAAACCACGGGACTCGCCCAGCCAAAGGAGGGGTTCGATCCGAGGGTCGTTCCCATGGTCACCGAAAGAACGGACAACGAGATGGTCCACGAACCAATCCAGTCCATCGTGCGAAACTCATGTCTCGCCTTGATCCGCTTTTCGGCTTCAATCTCCTCGCTCTGTCGTAGGTGCGGCAGCACAATCGAGACGACCACGATGGCGATTGCAATCAGTACAAACTGGACCACGAACAGTGAGCGCCATCCGTAAGCGACAATTATCGGTGCGCCGAGTGAAATTCCAATCACCGGACCGCCCGCACCCACCAGGGACCACCATCCTCCGGCCTTGACCCGTTCGTCGGGACGAAAGACCAGATTCAAGATCGCGCCCGAGGCGGTTCCCGATGCCGCCCCCGCGATGCCGTCGAGGGTGCGTGCAAAAATGAGCAGTGCGACGTTGGGAGCCAGGGCGGTCGCAACGGCGCTGATCAGGGCGCCGACGAGTCCCATCAGATAGAGGCGGCGATGCCCGAAGATGTCTCCGAATTTTCCAAATATCGGCGCGGCGAGGCCGTACGCCAAAATCGGACCAATTGACGTCCACAACATCACGCTCGGAGTGGTGTGCAGTTCACGCGCTACTTGATTGAAGATGATGTTAAAGACGGTGAAGGTGAAATTCAGACTGAACAGTCCCGCCAACAGACTCCACAGCACCCACCACGGATAACGCGGCGAGCCCGTAGCGCGCTTTTGCACCCGGTGACGGAGCATCTTGATCCAGTTGAGATCGCTGGATGCCTCTGAACCCAGTGTCCCGAAGGCTGCGCCCGCGGGGTCGCTACGACTGTCGAGCAGCGCGTCAACGTCATCTCGACGCGCGCGAGCTGAGTCCCTTTCGGGGCTCACTTGAGCAGAGTCGGCAGCTTTTCGGACAACTCGGCCACGGTCCAGCGATCGTTCTTTTCCAACGTCTGCGTCATGGTCCAGTTCTGAAAGAGTCGTACCGTTCCACCCTGCACGAAGAACACCTTGCCGGTGATTTCGCAGTCCTGCGTTGCGAGGGCCGCAACGAGAGGTGAGATGTTGGCAGGGTCCCAGGTGTCAAAGGTTGCGGCGTCGGACGGCTTGACCACCACGTCAGAGAGTCCCGGCGTCGACTCAGTCATTCGAGTTCGCGCAGCGGGCGCAATTGCGTTAGCGCGAACGCCGTAACGCGCGAGTTCCTCAGCAATAATCACCGTAAAGGCGGCGATGCCGGCCTTAGCGGCGCCGTAGTTGGATTGACCGACGTTGCCAATGAGTCCACTGGTCGAGCTCGTGTTGATCACACTGGCCTTGACGGTCTTGCCGGCTTTGGCCTGCTCACGCCAGTACGTCGCGGCGTGACGGGTCGGTACGAAGTGGCCCTTCAAGTGAACATTGATGACGGAGTCCCAGTCCTCTTCGGACAGGTTGACGAGAACGCGGTCACGCAGGATTCCGGCGTTGTTCACCAGGACGTGCAAGTCTCCGAAGGCGTCAATGGCGGACTTGACGAGGCTCTTTCCGCCCTCCCACTCAGCAATATTGTCGTGGTTGGCAACG
>JANXTQ010000033.1 GCA_025352305.1 Actinomycetes bacterium | reverse complement strand
ACTACGACTGCTATTTGCAGAGTGAACTGGGCGGCGTTTTCGTGACTCACGGCGCCATTTCTCCGAGTGGCTCGGCGCAGTGGCTCAAATTCCAAGTTGAAGCGTTGGCGTTTGAGTCCCTGCTCAAAAACAAGTACCACTGGCAACCCGGAGTCGGCGAACTGCGCCAAGCGCGTACCGGGCTGATTGACAATTTCACGCAAGCTGAGTCGTCGGCGGCGACGTCAACAGGAGTCAGTTGCGCGACGTCGGCCGAGGTGGCGTTTTCTCACTTGCCTCCGTGGTTCCAACGCAGTGAGGTACTGCGTAACGCGTCGTCGATTGCGCTCTTAAAGCGAATTGGCACCGTTACTGCGCTCACTCCGAGTGGAGCCGCCGCTTTTTATGGCTCCCACCGCAGTGCCTACGACACGGTGTGCGTTTCCATTGCTTACGTTCCCGCTGCACAATTTTCTACGTTTCAAAAAGCGCGCACCTCGGGAGCGAGTGTCGCTTCGCTCGCGCACGCATTTTCCGCTGATGCCAGCGCTGCCCAAGGCGGCGCTGCTGGATGCTTTGCTCCCGGCTCAGCTTCGTACGCGAACGTTCGACGGTTCGTTCTCGGCGAACCGCTCAATCAGTTCTCGCCGCGTTATCAAATACAACGTCCTCAAACTGGCGTCTACGTACTGTTCGTGGCTCCCACTAAGAGAACGCCCAACTCGCTCACCAATTCACTCAGTCAAGTGGTGACGGACATTCGCGATTCGAATGCCAATTCGGCGGCCGTCGTCGAGCGACAGTATCTGCGCAGTGCTCACGTCAGCATCGATCCCGCCTTCGGCCGCTGGTCGCAGTCCCAAGGCACGGTGCTCATTCCGCGCTCGCCGGCATTGTCGATTGTTGCCAACGCCGGTGCGGGGCTAACAAAGTAGATGAATCGGCCGACGATTCACGTCGTCGGGCTCGGTCCGGGCGACGAGAGTTTGATGACGGTGGCCGCTCGCAGCGCTCTACTGAACGCTCCACTCGCACGACTTCGCACCCGTCAGCATCCCGCGGCTCAAGGTTTTTCGCACATTGACAGCTACGACGACGCCTACGAAGGGGCCGAGAGTTTCGAACTGCTCTATGACTTCATCGTGTCAGACCTCGTGGAGTTGGCTCACAACTCTGTCGACGCACGGGTGCTTTACGCCGTTCCTGGTTCGCCGGTGGTGGCCGAGCGAACCGTGGAACTGCTGTTAAAACGTGACGACGTCACGGTGGAACTCTCGCCGGCCGTCTCGGTTATCGACCTCGCGTGCACGGCAATGGGGCGAGACCCCCTCGGCGGTCTTCGCATTGTGGACGCGCTCGCTCCCGGAGTTCTCTTTGGCCCCGGGCCCTTACTCGTTCTCCAAAGCTTTTCGCCTCCGGTCATGGCTCTGTTCGCAGAGCGCCTCACCCCCGACACCGCAGTAACAGTCCTGCACCATCTCGGACTCGACGACCAGCAGATTGTGACACTGTGCGCGAAGGATCTGTCCCACTTCGAAGCAGCGGACCACTTGACGTCACTGTGGATTGACGAGTGGCGCACTGCGGGAGTGGGACTCGACGAACTCTTAGAACTCACCCACACCCTGCGCGAAAGGTGCCCGTGGGATCAAGAACAGACTCACGCATCGCTGACACGCCATTTGCTCGAAGAATCCTATGAAGTAATTGACGCCCTGGATAACTACGTCGCTAACGTCGCTGACTCGCCCAACGGCCGCGCTAACAGTGCCCACGTCGTTGAAGAACTGGGCGACCTGCTGTTCCAAATCGCCTTTCATTCGCAGCTCGGCCTCGAAGATGACGCCTTTAATTTTCTCTCCGTGGCCGACACGGTGCGCGAAAAACTTATTTCTCGCCACCCTCACGTATTTGGTGGGGTGCTCGTCAAGGATTCCAACGAGGTGGCTTCGAACTGGGAAGAACTCAAGCGCGCGGAGAAATCCCGTGAGTCGGTGACCGATGGAGTTCCGATGCAACTTCCGGCACTCACGTTGTATTCGAAACTTCGTCGAAAGGCCATGTCGCTCGGCATTGAATTGGATGGTGGTGAGTTGCTGCGCCAACGCGTTGTGGACATTGTTGCTCGTCTCGGCGTTCCGAACGACGTAGCGACGGACGCAGCGCTCGACAGCGATCACGACGAAATGTGGAGTGAACTACTGAGCTCGCTCGGAGATTTAGCTCGATGGAGTGGCGTTGACCTCGAGGCGACACTTCGTCGTCGCGCGTTACTGCTTCGCGACGAAATTCGCCTCCAAGAAGGGGTCGATACAAAATCCCTCGAAATTGGGCCGCTGTCGGAGTAACCTAGACCCGTTGCGCATCCCCCTAACGCGCGAAGGAGTACGCCTTGAGCGCCATTGAACTGGTCATCGGCCGTCAAGTCCTTGATTCTCGAGGCAATCCCACGGTGGAGGCGGAAGTTGTTCTCGAATCCGGTGCGGTCGCACGCGCCGTAAGCCCGTCGGGCGCGTCAACCGGATCCAAGGAAGCTCTAGAACTTCGTGACGGCGCCAAGGAGTGGTTCGGAAAGGGTGTCTCGCAAGCTGTTTCTTACGTAAACGGGGAAATCAACTCGGCACTAGAAGGCTACGAAGCGTCCGACCAACGCGCAATCGACCTCACGATGATTGATCTGGACGGCACACCCACCAAGAGTCGCCTCGGAGCGAACTCTATTTTGGCCGTCTCGTTGGCGGTGGCGAAAGCTGCGGCGCTGGAATCTGATCTCGCCCTGTACCAATACCTCGGGGGAGTTAACGCTCACGTACTTCCTGTGCCCATGATGAACGTGGTCAACGGTGGCGCGCACGCCAACAACACCATTGACTTTCAAGAGTTCATGTTCATGCCAATTGGCGCCGCGTCGTTTTCCGAAGCCGTGCAGTGGGGTACCGAGTGCTACCACACCCTCAAAAAAATGCTCAGTGACAAGGGTATGTCGACCGCTGTTGGTGACGAGGGCGGTTTTGCGCCGGATCTGCCCGACAATGAAACGGCCGTCAAATTTCTCGTCGAAGCGATTGAACGTGCGGGTCGTGCACCGGGTCACGAAGTGGCGATTGCGCTCGACCCCGCCACCACCGAGATCTATCGCGACGGCAAATACCATCTCGACGGTGAAGGTCGCCAACTCAGTTCCTTGCACTTGGTGGACTACTGGGAAGAGTTAGTCAACAAATACCCCATTGTGTCCATTGAGGACGGAATGGCTGAAGATGACTGGGACGGTTGGGCCGCGCTCAGCGAACGGCTCGGCGCGAGAATCCAACTCGTGGGTGACGATCTATTCGTAACTAATTCAACCTTGCTGCAAGAGGGGATTGATCGTGGCGTCGCTAACGCCGTGTTAATCAAGCTCAACCAAATTGGAACTTTGAGTGAGACCCTCGACACGGTGGCGTTAGCGGGCAGTTCCAGTTACCGCTCGGTCATCTCTCACCGCAGTGGCGAAAGCGAAGACGTAACCATTTCCGACTTGGCTGTCGCGACCAACGCCGGTCAGATCAAAGCGGGCGCCCCGGCTCGTTCGGACCGTGTTGCCAAGTACAACCAGTTACTGCGCATTGAAGAACAGCTGGGTGAGCAGGCTCGCTTTTTGGGCGCTCGCGCGCTCGCGGGCGCCATTGGACGCGGGAACTAGATATGAGTGCGGCGCGAACCCATCGATTCATTGTGCCGTTGACGGCAATTAGCGCTGTTGCGCTCATTGCCGCCTGGTTCCCGTTCTCGTCGCTGCTCGCTCAAAGCGCTCAACTCGACGCTACGACGCACCAGATTTCCACCATTGAACGTCAGAGCCAACAACTCGCCATCGAGCATAAGTTGCTCTCAAGTAACCAGGAAATCACCCTGCTTGCTCGTGAGCAGTATCAACTCGTCGCCCCGGGCCAGCGCCTCATTCAAATTTTGAATAACGGTTCGAGTTCGCTAACGGGTCGAACGGGTGACCCGGCGAATCAACCGCTCGTAGCTCCGTCGGATGCATCAGGATTGCTCGTGACCAATCCGAGCGTGCCCGAAACGACTAAACACTCGACACAATTTTGGTCTCGCGTTATGCGGACGCTTCAATTTTGGCGGTGAGCACTTTTAAAGATCCGTCTGCGAACGACGTCGACGCCGTAGGCGAACTACTAGGGCGAAAAGCCGCTGGTCGATTCGCTGTGTGCCTTCGACGCCTGGACGGGCGACCCGTAGTGATTGAAAATGAGCCCCACCTGCGCGACGGGACTCCCATGCCCACGCTCTACTGGCTAGTGGACCGCGAACTGCACGACGCGGTGAGTCGAATTGAGTCCGAAGCGGGAGTGCACATTTTTGAAGAGTTAACGGACGTCGCTGAATTGGAGTTGGCTCACGAGCGCTACGCCCGTCGGCGCACCGACGCCATTGTTCATACGGAGTTCGTTGCCCCCGTCGGCGGCGTTGGAGGAACGCGAGTGGGCGTTAAATGCCTACATGCTCACCTCGCTAACTTTCTCGTGACGGGTGAGGACCCCGTCGGTGAGTTGATAGCGGCCCGCGTGGCGCTTCCCGAATTTATCCTCGAGATCGTGCGATGAGCGCCGTCGCTGCACTGGACTGCGGCACGAATTCAACGCGACTTTTGATCGTTGATGACCACGGCACATCGTTGTGTCGTGAAATGAGAATTACGCGGCTCGGACAAGGCGTGGACGCGACGGGAACTCTGGCTCCTGAGGCCCTCGAGCGCAACTTCGCCGTCTTGGAGTCGTACGCGCAACTGATGAAGAAGTTCGACGTGAAGCGCGCTCGGCTCGTGGCGACATCGGCTGCACGCGACGCGTCGAACGGAGCTGAATTCGTTCGACGCGCGGCTGAAATCACCGGAGCCGACGTGGCACTACTGAGTGGTGACGAAGAAGCGCGACTGTCGCTACTGGGAGCGAGCGGTGACCTCGAACCCATCTCGAGTCCCACCATGATTGTTGATATTGGTGGAGGCTCAACGGAGCTCGCGACTCAACTCGGCAATGAACTGGTGGCCCATTCAATGCAAATTGGTTGCGTGCGCGTCAGTGAGCGTGTTCTCGGTCCCGGCATCGTCACTGCCGAGGCGGCCACTCGCGCGTGGGCACTGATCGACGAACAGATTGCGAGTGCGCTCTCTGCAGCACCCCGGCTTCGTGAGTTGGTGGGAAATGTACGACTCGTTGGACTCGCCGGAACCGTATCGACTCTCGCTCAATTGGATCTCGGCCAGGTCCACTACGACCATGACGCGGTTCATCACCGCACCGTGACAATTGAGCAGGTGAAGTGGTGGCGAGAAACGCTCGGCGCGGAACTGCCCGAAAAGCGCCTCCAGCGGCCGGGGATGGTTGCGGGTCGCGAAGATGTGCTTGTCGGTGGCCTCTTCATACTGCAGGCCGTCATGGAATGCTTTGGATGTCGGTCGCTGCTGACGTCAGAAAATGACATTCTGGACGGCCTCATTGCTTCGATTGTCGCCCCGTGAGTTGATGCGAATAGCCTGCACCTCGTGAGGACTCCGGTGACATCGTGAGCATGCGCACCATGTCGTATGCGCCGCTGGTCCTGCACGGCCGGCGAATTATTCTGCGAACTCTCAGCGAGAACGATTACGACGGTTGGCTCGAAGTTCGCACCCGCTGTCGTGATTGGCTTCAACAGTGGGAGCCGCGTCCGGTTAATTCAACTCACTTAGCCGAAGATCGCCGTAGCTTTGTCGGGCGATGCGCCATTCGAGAGCGGGAACGTCAGCTCGGAACCGCTTTTGGCTTCGGAATTTTCCTGGGCGGACGTTTTGCGGGGGAACTCACGCTCTCGTCCATTCAACGTGGGCCCTTGCAATCGGGATTCATTGGCTACTGGATTGATGAAGCCTTAGCGGGACAGAACATCACCCCCGAGGCCGTCGTAACCCTGATGCAGTACGCGTTTGAAACACTTCGCCTGCACCGTATTGAGATCAACATCATTCCGCGAAATGCTGCGTCTCGACGAGTGGTGGACAAGTTGGGACTGCGTTTCGAAGGTGTCGCCGAGCGCTACTTAGAGATCGACGGTGCGTGGGAAGATCACGCTCGTTTTGCCATCACGGCCGAAGAGTGGGCGGAGCGCGCTCCTGAAATAGTTGCAAACTGGCTACTGCCGCGCGACTGACCCCTACTGATTCAGCACTGCATTCGCAGATGAGTGCCCATGCTTCGGTACGCTCGGCCCATGAGAGAACAGAGCGCCCCTAGTTTCTACGGACTTGAGAGTGAGGACGAACCGCTCGAGTGGGAGTGGGTCGACGAACAGCTGACCGCGTCCGGTCTGTATTGGGTCTCTACTCGAACGGCCGCTCACCCTCACCCGCGTCCGGTATGGGGCGTATGGCTCGACGATCGACTTTTTTTGAGTATCGGGACCCCCGCCGCGCGCGACGTCCTCGAAGTTGATCCGCTCATCACCGTGCACCTCGAGAGTGGAACCGATGTCGTCATTGTCGAAGCAATCAGTGTGGCGGAGTCTCTTGATGAAGCGGTCATCGGCGCGTACAACGAAAAGTACGACTGGACTTATGACATTGAAGAGTACGGCGCACTGACTGAAGTTGTTCCGGTCAAGATCTTGGCGTGGCGCGCTGCGGGTTGGGCCGGACGCGAGAGTTTCACTCATTCGGGGCGATGGGATTTTCGCTGAACTCTCTCGAGGGGTGCTGTGGCGTTAGACCGCTCGTAGATTTCGACCAGCAAAGCTCTCCGGAGCACAGAGCGCGAATGTGCCACCCAGTCGTTTAGCGATTTCGATTCCCGCCAACGCCCCGTCGCGCGGTAGTGCAACGAGTGAGTCACCTTCACCGTGGGCGATCACGAGTCCGCTTTGTCGTGATTCTCGGGCCACACTGCGCAACTCGGCCACGTCGACATCGGATCGAAGTGTCACCGTCGGGCACTCGTACTGATTTGAACGAAGGGAACGAATGTCGCGCAGCATCGTGCGCGAATCTGCGAGCACGCGCACCGAAGAGCCCGCAACATCGTTCCAGGTCACCGCAACACTCGTGACGTCGAGACCCAGGCGCTGGGCCAAAAAGAGCATCTCGACGTCGTAAGCGAAGCCGTCGACGAGACCAAATGCACCGAGCAATCGCGCTGCACCTAACTGGAACCCCTTGAAACCGCACTGCGTATCGCGCAGATTCGTCGACACATAACGGCGCACGAGGCGATTGAAGGCCGCTCCACTCGCCGTTCGCAGTCGTGACTCATAGTGAATTCGCCCGTGAAGAGCTCGAGAACCCGCGGCAATCGGTGAGTCGCCGAGTGCCTCCATCATGAGCGGTATCTGCGCAGGGTCGATGGCCATGTCGGCGTCGCAGACAATCACCTTGTTGCCCTTGGCGGCACTAATGCCGAGGCGTACCGCCGCGCCCTTGCCGCGATTGCTCTCCTGGCGAACCACGAAGTGTTGGGCAACATCGCCGTAGATCGTGGCTGCTAATCGCCCGGTGTCGTCACTCGATCCGTCGTCTACGACGATTACTTCGAATGCAGTGTCCTCGAACTTCGACAGCACGGGACGAAGTCGCTCGTATCCATGCGTTATTCGTGAGGCCTCGTTATGGGCCGGAATGATGAGCGAGAGTTCCAGCGACAAGAAAGAAAAGTCTACGGTCGCGCGGCGCCGTAAAGACCGTAGGTGAACAGCGGCTCGTAGGCAACGTTGGTACCCGTATGGGCGGCGGCGATGACCGTGTTCGTTCCGTAGGGACCGCTTCCCACGTACATCACGACGTGGTCGATGGTGAAGTCGCTATCGAGGTTGTAATAGAACAACAGGTCGCCGGGCTGCACTTTGCTTAATTGAACGTGTCGCATTGCCGGGTACTGCTCGCTCGTTACTCTCGGAATTGAGTAACCCGCCCGCGCCCACGCCCATTGGACCAGCCCGGAACAATCAAAGCCGTGACCAGGAGATTCGCCGCCCCAAACGTAAGGAACACCGATTTGACTTCGTGCCGCATTGACGGCCGCCCAGCCCGCTTTAGTGCCAGCAGAACCGCCCGACACTGTCTTGTGTGGCCGTGCAGCCTCGGCGGCGGCAATCACCTTGTTACCCGCTGCTTGACCGCCCACGGCGGTCGCGGCGAGGACTGCATTAGATACGCCCGTCGAATCGTTGTGACGCGCGGCGATGATGGCAACGTAGATTTCGTATCCAATAATCTTTGATGCCAATTCGCTCGAGACCTGCGAAAGAGTTGCCTGGGTCGATTTAACCGTTGCGCTATTTTCGGCGAGGAGCACCTTGGTTTGAGTTGCCGCCTGCGCTCGGGCGAGTCGTTCACGTGACTGATAGAAGACGGTGAGATCGAGAGCAGTTTCTTGCGTCTTTAACTGTGCTTCAAGTTTCTGCAGGTTGCCAGTGATCTGTCGCTCGTAGATCAGTCGCGAATCGGACTTGGTGACGTTTTGATCGAATATGGCGATGGAGTTCGCCGCAGACGAACCGTCAACGTAGTAGCGGATGAGCGCCCGATTCAATTGCTTGGTCGTCTTTTTGATTTCAAGTTGCTTTGAATGAGCCTTGACGCGCAACTGATCAATCGACGCCGTCAGAGATTTCACTTCGCTCTGCACCTTGAGGAATCTCAATTCGAGCGCTCCGCTTCGAGCTTCTTGACTGGCTAACTGCGCCGAGATTTTCTGAATCAGCGCGCGCGTCTGAGCAATGTTCGTGCCATGAGCCAGCGGCGCGTTCAGCACCGCTATCAGCGCCACTGCCGCGGCGAAGACCATCAGCCGAGTCAGAGTCGCCGTGCTCCGACAAGGCACGAGATTCACGAGATGATCTTACTAAGCGGGAAGTGATTTTTACTCCTTACTTAGAAAAGTAAATTTCCGAGTACTTTGGCTGTTTCACCGAATGTCTGGGGGGCGTAGCCCAATCGGCAGAGGCAGGGCGCTTAAACCGCCTCCAGTGTGGGTTCGAATCCCACCGCCCCCACTCTGTGAGCATGACCCCGTTCAGTGGTCCAATTTTTGGGGCAATCCGACCCACCTGCTGAGGCGATGGACTGATCGCCCATGATGGACGTTCTGTGAAAATCGCAATTCACGTCGGCTACTCAACTCAGCACGTTCCGCATCGCGTCGTAGTGTCCTCCGTATGGACACGACGTATCCCCCCGAAGCCGAACAGTACCGATTGACGATCAAGTCATTTCTCTCTGAAAATTTGCCCGCTAGCTGGACTGGCATGGGAGCACTCAGCGCCCCCAATGCGCGCGAGTTCGCTCAACAGTGGCGCCGCACTCTTCACGCGCACGGTCTGCTTGCTGCCTCGTGGCCACAGCAGTACGGCGGCGCCGGGCTCAGCGAACTCGAACAGGTCGTGTTGGCCGAAGAGTTCTATCGAGCTGGGGTTCCACTCGCTACCGAAAACGACACCTTCGGGATACAGATGGTGGGCAACACGATTTTGCAGTGGGGCAGTGAGGAGCAAAAGTCTCACTTCTTGCCGCGAATTCTCTCCGGGGACGATCGTTGGTGCCAGGGCTACAGCGAACCCAACGCGGGATCCGACCTCGCCAACGTTGCGACTCGGGCCGAGTTGGATGGTGACGAATGGGTCATCAACGGACAGAAGATCTGGACGTCAGCCGGTCACCTCGCCAATTGGATATTCGTGCTCGCGCGAACCGAACCCGACGTGCCTAAGCACAAGGGAATTTCGTTTCTTCTCGTGCCCATGGATCAAACGGGTGTTGAGGTTCGACCGATCAAGATGATGACCGGCGATTCGGAGTTCAACGAAATATTTTTCACGAATGCTCGAACCGATAAGTCAAATGTCGTGGGCGCCGTAAATGGTGGTTGGGCCGTGGCGATGACGCTGCTGGGCTACGAACGAGGCGAAGCCGCCGCGACCTTTCCGATCATGTTTCGAACTGAGCTGGACCGACTATTTGAGCTGGCCAAGTCGCGCGGGCGAAGTCACGATCCAATTATTCGACAAAAGTTGGTTGAG
>JANXTQ010000014.1 GCA_025352305.1 Actinomycetes bacterium | reverse complement strand
TACTGCATTGAGTGCGGTCGTCGCTTGGCCGTGCGAGTGACGCCAAGCAGCGTGCGTGCATCGTGCCAACAACACGGAGTAGTGAGCAGCGAGTGAGACAACGACCCGAGGACACCGAGTCGGAACGTTTCTCGTGATTACTGTGGCGCCAATGGCCAACGCAGCAACCGGACTGACGAAAGCAACCAATGAGCTCTGAGAACTCCTTGCGCGTTCCCGCGATCACGCTTCGAGCAGGAAATGCCATGGTCTGTGCGATTGACCACCTCGCCGCGCAGGCCGGTGTGAGCATGTTGCGAGCCGGTGGGTCCGCAGCGGATGCAGCGGTTGCCACCAGCGCCGTGCTCGCCGTGACCTCGCCGCACGTGTGCGGAATGGGAGGAGACCTTCTCGCGGTCTACTGCGCCGCGGGAGAGACACCCGTGGCGCTGAACGCGTCCGGGCGAGCAGGTTCCGGAGCAGATCCCGAACGGCTTCGCAGTGAGGGTAACCGCGCCATGCCCTTTCGCGGAGATATCCGCTCGGTGACGGTTCCTGGTTGTGTGGATGGTTGGATCGCGTTGCACGAGCGTTTTGGTCGACTGTCGCTACGCGACGTCCTCGAGCCCGCCCGCGAGTACGCGCAAAACGGATTTGCGGCTTCGCCGACTCTGGCGGCGTCAGTTCCCTTCGTGGCAGCCCTCAAAGAAGCGAGTGACCTCACTACCCACTCGACACCTCGGCCCGGAATGATTCTGAAACGTCCCGGAGTCGCCCGAGCTCTCGGCGATATTGCCGCTCAAGGACGAAGTGGCTTTTATCTCGGTGAGTTTGGCGACGGGCTCATGGCCCTCGGCGCGGGTGAGTATGCACCGAGTGACTTAAACGAGAGCGTGGCTAACTGGTCGCCCGCTCTCAAACTGAGTGCGTGGGGACACGACCTGTGGACCCTCGGAGCCAACTCTCAGGGATATCTCACGTTGACGTCAGCGTTCATTGCGGCCGGTCTTGATCTTCCCGAGGACCCCTCACATCCTCAGTGGGCCCATCTGCTGATCGAGGCGTCGCGCCAAGCCGCCTTCGACCGACTCGCCGTGTTGCACGAAGGCGCTGATGGTGCGGCGCTGCTCGATGAAGAGGAACTCACCCGTCGTCGTTCCCGCATCGATCCCCTCCACGCCGGAACCATCGGCGGGACTTTTTCGAGCGGTGACACGATTGCGCTGTGCGCCGTTGACAGCGATCGAAACGGAGTTTCTCTCATTCAATCGAACGCTTCCGGCTTCGGTTCGATGCTCATCGTTCCCGGAGTTCGCATCTTCTTGCACAATCGGGGAATCGGATTCTCCTTAGAACCCGGGCACCTCGCGGAGTACGGACCGCGAAAGCGTCCGCCTCACACCTTGTCTCCACTCGCAATCACGGCTCCGGGCGGATCGCTTCGCGCAGTGGCCGGAACCATGGGTGGCGATGCACAGCCGCAAATCCTCTTACAAATTTTGGCTCGTTGGCTCGTGGCGAATGAGCCGCCCGGCGACGCGGTGGCCGCGGGTCGATTCGAACTCACGGGAGGCAAAAGCGGTTTCGATACGTGGAATCAGCGGGGTAACGAACTCACCATTGAGATTGAGGGCCACGCGCCGTCCACGTGGGATTCAGGGCTAACTGAACTCGGGCACCGCGTGAAGCGCACGGAACCGTTTTCGAGTGGATTCGGTCACGCGCACCTCATTTCAGTGGAAAGCGATCACCTCGCGGGCGGGACCGATCCACGCTCCCATTTCGGAGCCGCCGCGGGCATCTAAAGCAGCTAGGCGCTCCACTCGAGTGAAAAGGCCCGCACCGGGTCCGGCAGACCCTTCAGCACCAACTCGCCACGTTCACTGAAGTTAAACGATTTGCCCGCACTTAACTCGTGAACTCCTAGCGAGACAGTGATCTCGCTGGGCGAAGCGTGTGCGCACAGTCGCGCCGCAAGTTGCACCGCGGCGCCAAAGAGATCGTCGTTGTCGCCAGTAACGGGTTCTCCAACGCTGATACCAATGCTGACGTCAAAGGAGTGATCACTGTGCGCGTTTCGCTGTTGCACACGTCGTTGCACTTGAATTGCGAAGCTAAGACACGCTGAAATGGAAATGAATGCCGCCATGATTCCGTCACCGGTATGTTTGACCTCGCGCCCGGAGTGGCTAGCGAGCTCACTTCGAACGATCTCGTCGTGCTCACGAAGTAAGCGAACGTGCGCGTCATCACCGAGTTCGTGAACCTGTGCCACGGATCCGCAGATGTCAGTGAAAACAATGGCGCGCATCGCCGGCGCCTCGTAGGCCGTACCAGCTTCGTAGCTCGGCGCCGCACCCATAAATGAGTTCAGCGAGTTG
>JANXTQ010000159.1 GCA_025352305.1 Actinomycetes bacterium | reverse complement strand
GAAGCGCGCTGGGCGCTGCGCGATCGTGAAGAGCTCATGGTCGCTGAAATTCGCAAGGCCGAACAACTCATGGACCGCGTACGGGCCGAAGCCGCGCGAATGGTGGATAAGACCGAAATAGTTCGAAACGCCCGCGTGGCGAGCGACAAGATCATTGGCGACGCCGAAGAGCGCGCGCGCACGTTGATCAACGAGGCCGAGGATTTCTGCGACCAGAAACTCGGTGGCATGGAGATTGTGCTGGACCGTTTGACTAAGACGGTCAAGTCCGGTCGTGAGCGGCTTCGCCCGAGTGTGACGGCCCCTCTGGCGCCCGCGCCACCTCCCGCCGCGGAACTGGCTGAAGTGCGTCGCTTCGAGCCGCGCCACGACGACGTGCGACCCTTCGAGGGCCGCGACGCCGAAGTGCGTCGCTTAGAGCCGCGTCGAAGTGAGCGCCCGGAGCCTCGTTCGTACTCCGAGAGCTTTGATCAGTCTCGCGACGTGGGAGAAACCAACGTCGTCTCGCGCTACCCCGAGTCGGTAGTGGCGCCCGCTGAAGAGTCCTTTTTTGATCAGGACCTCAGTTAGATCGTGAGTTCCGCTTTTGAGGTCCCCGTCGCGGCCCTGCTGCGCGACGTGCCGTCACGAAGTGAGGTGTCCTTCAGTGCACCGTTTGACGAAAAGGGCGAATTTGAGCCTCGCGCATTCGGAGAAAGTGACGTTCCCGTCGCCGCTCTGGCGTCAGTGAAGCTGACCGTCGCTAGTTACCGCGGCGGCCTCGACGTCAAGGGCGTGGTCGCATCTCCCTGGCGCGGGATCTGTCGGCGATGCTCTCGCGTCATTGACGGAGTGCTTGAAGTGCTCGTCAGCGAGCGATTCGAAGAGAATTTGGCGCTGGAGGACGAAGAGGCGTACCCCTTCGAGGGTGACGTCATTGATTTAAGCGACCTCGTGCACGACGCGATCTTGCTGGAGTTACCGGTTGCGCCGTTGTGTCGAGAGGACTGTCAAGGACTCTGCGGCATCTGTGGAATTGACAAAAACGAGGCGACTTGCGAGTGTCGGGTGGAACCCGATGCGCGCTGGGCTACACTTGACGCGCTTCGCTTTGAGGACGATACGTCCGATAAAGCACCGGATCGATAACGGTTAAACCCGTTGTGGCGAAAGAGATGAACGATGGCTGTCCCCAAGCGCAAGACCTCCAAAGCTAAAACGCGTAGCCGTCGCGCCGCGAACTGGACCCTCGATCGTCCCGCGCGCAGCGTGTGCCCCCAGTGCTCGGCGTCCAAACTGCCCCACGTCGTGTGCCCGAGCTGTGGTTGGTACAAGGGTCGCACGGCCGTCGAGGTCAACTGAGTTGAGCCTGCCCCTCGCGCTGGACGCGATGGGGGGAGATTTTGCACCCTCCGAAATCGTCGCGGGTGCGCGCCGAGCGGTAGACGAACTGGGACTCGAGGTCATTCTCGTGGGACCACCCGAACGAATTGGTGATCCCCAGGGACTTGAAGTCTTTGCCTGCAGCGAAGTCATTGAGATGGACGACGACCCGGGCGCGAGTGTTCGAAAGAAAAAAGACTCCTCGCTCGTTCGAGCCGCTGAGTTGGTGCGCGATGGTAAGGCCAGTGCCATGGTGTCCGCCGGAAACACCGGAGCAACCATGGCTTCCGCGCTGCTGCGGATGGGTCGACTCCCGGGCGTTCTTCGCCCCTGTATTGCCACGCCCCTGCCTAATCCGGGTCGTGCGCCCACTGTTTTGGTTGACGCGGGAGCTAACGCCGAGTGTTCTGCCGAGATGCTCGTTCAGTTTGCACTTTTGGCGTCCGCCTTTTCCACCGCTCGCTTTAAAATCGAACGTCCGTCCGTCGCGCTGTTATCGATTGGCGAGGAGTCGACCAAGGGTTCGCCACTGGTTAAACAGACGCACCAGCTACTGGCCGCAACCCCCGGAATCAATTTCGTGGGCAACGTCGAAGGTCGCGACCTCATCCCGTCGCCGGTAGACGTGATTGTCACCGACGGTTTCACCGGCAACGTCGCTCTCAAGACGCTCGAGGGCTCGCTCAAGTTCATTTTCAAGTTAATCATGGACGTCATTGGAACAAACGACGAGACCCGCGCGGCCGGAGACACGCTGTTTCCCTACTTGCTGCCCGCGGCGGGAGAACTCTCACCGGATAACCAGGGCGGCGCGATGTTGCTCGGCCTGAACGGAATCTGCGTGATTAGCCACGGTTCTTCTAACGCCACGGCGATCATGAACGCCTTGCGCGTCGGCGCCGAAATGAGCGCAGCCGGGGTCCTCGACGGCCAACGAGTCGCTATTCGCCCTGATCAAGCCGGAGAAAATCCAACAACCGACTCATAAATTAGTAGTCTGGTGCTCTGGTGAGCAAAGGAGCA
>JANXTQ010000157.1 GCA_025352305.1 Actinomycetes bacterium | reverse complement strand
GACCACGCGGGCTTGGCCTCGTAGCCCGAGTAGTTGTACGCGGCCCAGTTGGGAACCTGATTCGTCCCGGGCACGAGTCCGAAGGCGCTGCCAATAGAGGGAACGAGACTGGGCACGGTCACGACGAGGCCGAGTAAACCCGCCACCAACGTCGCCGTGACGGTGTGACGCTGAACCATGGCGCCGTAGCCACTGGGAGAAATTGCTGGATTGACCCACGCGGCGCCGTTCTCATCACGCTCGCTGAGCGCACTCAAGACCCACTCACAAGCCTGCGTCCAAACCGTAAGACGGGCCAACCGCATCAAGCTGGCACCAACGAACCAGGCCATCAGCAAATAGATCGAGATGAACCAGAACGGAACGAATCGTTCGTTCCACAGAGCACCTTGTGGGACGAAAATGAAGGCGAGCATTGAAATTACTGCGCTAAAGGACAACGTAATTCCCAGTCGGTCCCGCCAGAAAAATGCCATGACGAGTCCGAGGCCAGCAAGAACGATCACCCATCGATCTCCCTCTCCCGACATGCCTTGGGGGTCAGTGAACCAGCCGAGTTTGGAGAATATGTCGTAAATGGTGTTCGTCGGGTCGTTGGTGTAACCCATCGAGTTGGTGTACGCCTGGGTCGAAACAAACGGCAACAGCCACCACGCCGAGAGGGCGAGCGACACGGCTCCGGCGCTGAAAGTGAACCACGTTGCGCGTCGTGCGTGATGACGTGCAAGCACGGGACGATCGGCGTCAAAAAATCCGCCGCGACCAATCACTTCCAACACCAACATCACCGCGACCATCACAATCACATACATCCATGGCAACAGGTGCGCCGCGAGCGTCGCACTCAGCGACAGTGCCGCCCACCAGCGACCTCTACCCGTTCTCACTCCGCGGGCAAAAAGTCCAATCGTGAGCAGTGCGAGCGACAAGCTCAATGAAAAGGAGTATTCGCCCGCCATGGTTGAAAACAAGTTCCCGCCATCAATGGTGTACGTCGAATCCATGAGAAACGGCAGCGTCGCCGCGGCGAGCGTGGCGGGAATGGGATTCGGTGCTCGAAATAGTTTTCCCATCCAAAAGGCGCAGAGGGGAAGAAGAAACGATCCGAGCAGTGTCGCCAACTTGAACGCCACGGCGTAACTCATGATCAAACTCGCACCCGCCACGAGAGCGTCGGGCAGTACGAAGTAGTACGAGTAAAGAGGAAATCCGTCGTACCATCCCGAGTCCCAACTGGTCAGCGACCCCATACCCATATGTCCGCGCATGTACAGCGGTGTCGCGACGTGACTAGCTGTGTCGCCTCCCGTGATCGTCGTGGTGGACAGGACAAGCGACGGGTGAACTGCCAAGAACGTGACGAGCAACACGGTCCCGAGGACCGTCAGGTTCGCCAGGCTTTGAGCGTTGTAGTAGCGGCGAAGAAGCGGTCGCATCACGAGACGCGGTGAGCAATGATGCTGAAGAGGGCCGTTGAATTAAACGCCACGTGCACCAGGGCGCTCGGAGCGAGGCGCTGGCTGCGGATGTATACAAAGGCGAGCACGGCACCCACCACCGCGAGTCCGGCGAACTGCGCCAACTCAGCGTGTGCCAACGAAAAAAGCAGACCATCCACTACCGCAACGAGTGCCACGGTGACTCGTTTTGATTTAGTTTTCAGCAGACCCATCAGTCCCGGCACGAGCGTCGCTCGGAAAAATAGTTCTTCGAAAACCGGCACGACCAGAGCAGTCAACAAGCACAACATCACGAAGCCCAGACCGGATGCTCCCGAAAAGAGTTTGTCCGTGGGGCGTGAAAAGTGTCGCAGATGAAATGGCGCGTACGCCACGACGACCGCGAACTGCAAACCAACTCCGAGCAGTAGGTAGAGCACGTCACTCGCACGAACACTGAACAACTCGCGCAGTGCCGGACCCGAAGCGACGCGCCGAGCGGCAAAGAATCCCCCGACGTATCCGCTCCACAGCCCAATGAGTGTCGCGGCCGTCGCCCAAGCGGGCGGATGAGCGGACGAACTCAGTGCGCTCAGCCCCCCTCGATAGCCCGTGATGACAACCCCGACACTGACGAGGACCGTGGCCACGACGGTCGCGACTAAAAATGCAATAAGAACTACGGCGACAATTAACGAGCCGCTTCGTCGATCGATCGAACTCTCCCCAAAATCGTTATGGGACAAGGGGGTCATGACTGTCAAGGCTAACAATGCGTCGAGATTGAATCAGGCGGCGAGGTAACGACTCTTCGCTGTCCACCTAGCATGGGATTCAATGAGTATGCCCCCCCAGGACCAAAGTCCGTGGAAGAAGCTGACTGGGCCGAAGAGTCCCGCCGGCCCGACTCCGCCCGATCAACGACGTCGTTATATCGTCACCGCCGTCGTTGTTGTATTAGTAGCCATGCTGCTGTTTGGACCCATTACGCGCGGTGTTGGAGTGGCGCAACTGTCGTATTCAAAATTTCTCTCTGACGTTCGTGCGGGCGAGGTAAAAACTGCGACTATCCAGAACGCGTCGGGAATCATTACCGGAACGCTCAAAGACTCGACCTCATATACAACAACGGGGCCGGACCCTGCCATCTCGCGCGACGCGGCCACGATGCGCGCTCACGGAATAAACGTTCAATATTCAAACCCGTCGGGCCTGTCGAACTTCACGCCTTACATCATCATGATCTTGATATTTGGTGGATTCTTTTTCTTCATTTCGCGTCAATCGAAGAGCCAAATGAACGGCATGATGTCCATTGGTCGTTCACGGGCCAAACTATTTAGCGAAGATCGTCCCACGACCACTTTTGCCGACGTCGCTGGATACGACGGCGTCAAGCAGGAGATCTCCGAAGTCGTCGACTTCTTAAAGACGCCGGGACGATTCAAGGAGATCGGTGCCGTTATTCCTAAGGGCGTTTTGCTCGTGGGACCTCCCGGCACCGGAAAGACATTGCTGGCTCGGGCCGTCGCCGGAGAAGCGGGAGTTCCCTTTCTCTCCGTGTCGGGTTCAGACTTCATGGAGATGTTCGTGGGCGTTGGAGCCAGTCGAGTTCGCGACCTCTTTCAAAGCGCCCGCAAACAGGCGCCCGCCATTATTTTCGTCGACGAAATCGATTCCATTGGCCGCAAGCGTGGAGCCGGTCTCGGCGGCGGTCACGACGAGCGCGAACAGACGCTTAACCAGATGTTGTCCGAGATGGACGGCTTTGATCAGTCCGAGGGCGTTGTGGTTCTCGCGGCGACGAACCGTCCGGACGTCCTCGACACCGCTCTTCTTCGACCCGGACGATTTGACCGCCAAATCGTCGTGCCGTTACCCGACTACGAAGAGCGCTTGCCAATCCTGCAGGTGCACTCGAAGAACAAGCGCATGGACGACGACGTATCACTGGAACTCGTTGCTCGGGGCACGCCGGGAATGAGTGGCGCCGACCTCGCGAACCTGGTCAATGAAGCAGCACTGCACGCCGTTCGCCGTGGAGCCACCACCATTGCCATGATCGACTTCGAGAACGCTCGTGACCGAGTCCTCATGGGTCAAAAGCGCGATTCAATGGTTCTAAAGGAGGACGAGCGCGAGCGCATTGCCTTTCACGAAGGCGGCCACGCCCTATTGGCCTACGTCCTTGACGAATGCGATCCGCTGCACAAGATCACCATCATTCCGCGCGGTATGGCGCTCGGCGTGACGATGACGTTGCCCGAAGAGGACCGCCACATCTATCCGCGCCAGCGTCTGCTCGACTCACTGTGTATGGGCATGGGGGGACGAGTAGCGGAGCTTCTCGTCTACGGCGATCTTTCCACTGGAGCATCCGACGACTTGCAGCGAAATACTGAACTCGCCCGACGCATGGTGCGCGAGTGGGGAATGTCCAAAGAGATTGGTCCCATGGCGTGGGGCTCGAATCAGGCAGTCTTTTTGGGTGAGGATCTCGTGCACACCCGCGACTACTCCGATGACACCTCCAAGGTGATTGACGACGAGGTGGAACGGATTCTGCGCGAACAGGAGTCACGGGCCATTGAAGTCATGACCCTGCACCGACGCGGACTGGACTCGGTCGCTCATGCTCTGTTGGATCACGAAACAATCGACGGCGACACGGCTGCTCGTTTGATCGACGAGGCGCACGGCGAGCCACTTCACCCCCTCGGAAACAAAACGGTGAGCGCACTGCGCATCAGTCCCAAAGTTGATGCGCTTGAGCCGGCGAAGAACGTCAGTTCGTGGGCTCCACCCTCGTTACCGACTGCCTGACGCGTTTTGCACTAATGCCACCGCCGAGCTGATCTGCGACGGATTGGCTCCCACGATGACCGGACGATCAGAGAGAACTTCCAATGTCAGATCGCCGTAAGTCGACAGATGCAGCGCTCGAGCGAGAGTTAACGATCCGTGTGGCGAAACAACGAACGTCGTGGACGACTGAAAAGACACGCCGTTCGCAATGAACGTCACCGTCGCGGGCGAGTCCCCGGGATTCATAATGGACACGCTCGATAGCGGCCGTGAGTTCGTGGTAGCCACGAGCTGATGCGTGCCTGCTACCCCGGCCGCAGTCAGCCAGGCGATCTTGGAGCTACTGAGTGACGTGAGCAGCGTGGCGGCAATGGGCTGAGAACTCACGATCGTTACTTGTGCTGGCTCGGCTACGGGTACGCGCGAGGTGGGAGAAACGGTCAAATCACGAATCGAACGCGGACCAACATCGATGCTAAATGGTGTGATGACGTACCCATTGAGATGGACCTTCACGGTCACGTGCGCCAAGTTGTTCGTTGCGTTGGCCAATGCGAACGTCGAGGTCACTGGAGCTGACGTCGGGACGTCGGCGAACGACCAAGTTGTTTGATTCGCTACTGAACCTTGCAGCACCGACACGCCCGGCGCCGACAGGTTCCACGACTCGACGACCGCGGGCACAATCAAGCCTCTTACCGCGTTGACACTCACGTACACCGACGGTGCGTTCACGATCTGCGAACCGAGGTCGAGCGCAACAAGGCCGTGCGCTTTGACGACCACACCTTGAAAACTCTGAGGAGCCGTGTACCCCGCGGCTGTGAGAGCGTTCACGTTTACAACAGCCGGCGCGGCCGTTGCATTGAGCAGTGTTAACTCTGCTGTTGCACCCACCTTCGTCGACAGTCCGCTGAAACTCCATGTCGTGTCACCCCGTGAGACGCACGGCAGGCCAAGAGAGGGTGTCGCACGGGGCAGGACCGCGGCCGTTACTCCCGCACCACCCACAATTGCGGTGAGCCCGTAGTACGAATGTCCAGGAAATGCTCTGGCCTTCAGATCAAAGTTCCGATGGGCCGCGATGTTAAACGACGAGACCAAAAAGTCCCCGTGCCCGGTGGCCTCTTTAACGTCAACGTGCCGGCTCTCGGCGGTGGTGTTAAAAAACCGCACACTCGCGGCCACAGCGGTTCTGCTTCCGGCGAATCCCGTGCAGTAAAGAGCGGTGGACTCCGAATGGGAATCTTCGGCGAGTCCGGTCGCCAGAGTCGAACGATTGGACGTAGAACCGTAAAGGCTAAGGGTGCCCATAGCGATCAGCACGGCCACGATCACGATCTCGGCACGACGAGAGATGCGGTGCGCGCTCACGTCATCTCCGTTGAGGGTTGGTCGGTGTTCATTGAAATGTTGTCACCCGCGGGCAGAACCTCACTCGTCGAGGGTGTGTTGGCATGTCGACGGACACGTCGGCGACGCTGGCTCACTCGCTTGGCAACGCGCGCCACCGAATCGAGGGACGCGAAGCCGAGCACCAGAGCGAGCCATAAGGCCAGCGTGACGCCCGCGATAATTCCGTTGAGAGGGAACTGGGTGAGAACGAACTCACCCGTGCCCTTAGTAGTGCGGTAGGTCGCCGCGAAGCCGAGATGGCCGGATCGCGGCAGCGTCAACGTATTTTCCTTCAACGTAAACGCCGAGCTCGGGGCCAGCGAACTCATCAGGACGCCCTCTTCAAGTGTCCCCGAACGAAAATTTGGATCGAATATGGGGTTCCATCCCATTGCGCTATCGACGTCAGACGCGGTTTCGCCGGGCGCGAGGGAGTAGGAACGTTCACTGATCACACCGTGATAGAGCGAATTGGAAAATACGGTCGCACTGGGTGACTGCACCGCAATGACGAGGTCGCTTTGTATCTTCAGTGACGCGAGCAGTCGCGCGGGAGGTTGGTCGTGAAGTGAACTGGAGGTCGGTGAGTCAGAGGTCATCACGACGATGGTCGACACTCCCGCCACTGCCAGTAGCTGCCCGAGGTGCGCAGTTCGGCCATTCAACGCACTCGCGACATCGTTGAGCAGTTGATCGGCCGCGCCCGTCGTTGGAGGAGAAAACAGGTCCGATCCCGACGGCGGCGAATTGGTCGTGGTCGCGGCCGCCAATCCCGGTGCAACCGCCCAGCCGGGCAACGGTAGGACGCTCGGGTCGCCCAGCCACAGGACTCGGTAGCCGCCCAGCGTGCTCGAAGTGAGCGACGCCAACGTATCGGGCGTACCGGTTTCGGGCAGGGCAAATCTCCCCGACGCGCTCTGTCCCACGAGGGGCAACACGCTCAGCGCCACCGCGCCAACCGCCACGGCCGCCAGAGCCTGGTGCCAGCCGAACGCCGCGGTGCTGAGATCGTTTTCAATAGCGCTGACCGTGCAGGCAACCAGCGCAGCCATCATGAGACCAACCAGCACTAAGAGGGCGTCGACGTCGGGCGCGAATGCGCCGAGGAGGTGTTTGCCCGCTAGTACCGCAATAGACACCGTCAGTACCAAGATTCCCGCGAACTTGACGGCGAACTCTCGTCGCACTCCTCGCGCGAGGGCCACGGCCGCGAGTGCGCTGATGGGAATGAGCCAAGCCGTCCATCCGTAGCCCATTGACCCATTTGCGCCGCGAATCAATTGAGAAAAACTGAGCGAACTCCATGCGCCTTCGGTGAGACCGAAAAGTCCGAACGCTCGCCGACCGGCGAGAATGGTGTCAATGCTCATCGGCAGCAGTAACAGCGCGGTGCCGATCGACACGGTCAACCCGAGGCGAAGCGGCGACTCAATTTTCTCCTCGCTCTTCGGCGTGAGCCAGCGGCCGAGCGCCACGCCGACAATGATCAGCGCCTCCACCACAATCGCCGCCGGAGCCATTGCGGCCATGAGCGCTACCAACAACGTCAAAATGGCGCTCTGTCCCGAGCGCGTCGCACCCCATCCGCGCGAACCAAAAGTCACCTCGTCGGCGTAGGGCTGTGGGCGAAAGCCGGTCACGTTTAACAGATTGAACGTGCGTCGAAGAACGAAGGGCAATGCGGCTTCGATTACCAAGACGTCAATACGTCCGCGTTGAATCAGATTCGCACCGATCGGAAACGCCACGTAAGCAACGACGCCGAGCACGCGAGCGCGATTGGACACCACGGCACGTAGCAGGCGCCACACTCCCCATGCTCCGAGTGGCACCGCGAGAATGAGCGCCACCCGCGGCAGAACTCCCATTCGTCCAAAGACAAAAGTTCCCGCAAACGCCAACACGCCGTATCCCGGCATCGGTGGCGCTCCCGTGCCCACGCCGTTGGGCGACCATGAGGCAAAAAAGTGCCGCCACGTGCTCCACCACGAGTCCAAGGGTGCGAGGCGACCAATAATTGGCAAGGTTGTCGATACCAGATTTCGTGCGCCGAAGATCCACAACAGCGCCACGGCGCCGAGCACCATGCTCTGGCTACGCGCGCCCGTGAGCACCCGTCGCAGTCGACGTTTGGTATCGATGGGTTCCAGCTGAGTGAACTCGTCGTAAGTCAGTTCATCTCTGAAGGCGGACGCAAAGCCCACCGTGTCGGCAGCGATCTCAGCTTCATCATCGTCCGCTAGGTCCGCGGGCAGTATCCCGCGAGCACGGTCAATCCCGTCACGGGCCAATGTCGTAAAGAACTCTCGTAACCGACTCGCTCCGCCAATTTGGAGTCGCGTGATTTCACGGTCGTCTAAAACACGGATCAGCGCAAGATCGCGGCGGCGACTTCGCAGGTGTTTGCGGTTCTTCCACGCCCAGCGGTACGAACCGAGCACCGCCCCAA
>JANXTQ010000251.1 GCA_025352305.1 Actinomycetes bacterium | reverse complement strand
GTCAACCCGTTATTTTGCCCGCAGTGTCCGTTCTCTAGATCTCCTCTTTCGGAGGCTCACCGTGCTCGGCGTTTTGTCTGCCGGCTCGCCAAAATGCCTTCAACGAAATAGAACTCTCTTCAAATCCCCGATCGAGCAGCGCCGTCTTTATGGTTCGAACGGTGCTGAACTCGCCGAACAGGTAAGCGTGCCCCTCGCCGTCGGGAACGTCAAAAGCCGCCAAGGCGCTGAGTAGGGCCGAGGGATCGCCGAGTGCGCGCGAACGCCGTTCAATAAAGATGGCCGTTGGACCGATTCCTTCATCGAGCACGGGCGTCACGGCATCGTCAATGGAGTCCAGTTCCACCACGAAGATGACGCGCCCGGGAGCCTCCACTGATTCAGCCAGACGATAAAACGCCCCCAGTGCCGTGAGGTCACCAACAAATAGGTGCCAATCGGCTCTTTCGTCCAACGCAATTTTGCCTCGAGGCCCAATTAAGTCAACGCGGTCGCCCGCATTAATTGAACTAGCCCACGCCGCACCCGGTCCGTGGTGAGCGGTGCTGATCCACAGCCGCATGCTCGTGCTGGCGGCGTCCACTGAGCGAACGGAGTAACGGCGACGAACGTAGTTTCCGTCGTGATTGACGCGAACCATCACGTCGTTTCCCGCCGTTCCGGCGAATTTCTCAATTTCGCGATGCGTCAGTTCAACCTGCACCAGATTGGGCGAAATCTGCTCGCGCGAGGTCACCGTCACGATGTCCGAGTGAGCTCCGGTGCGCTCGGCGAGCGAACGTGAGGAGTCGTCGGGAGTGAGCAGCACCACAACGGCGAGCCTAAGGCGTTGCGCCGAATGTTCCCACGTGCGCGATTTGCTCGGTAGCGTAAGAGAGTGACCAGTCGCGAGCGTTCCATCAGTCGGTCAAGCCCGTGGCTCTCGCGTGCGACCGGACAGTGGCTGGCACTGCTTGTCTTGTTGTGGACGTTGACGTGGGTGTCGCTGACCATTGTCAACGCTCGATGGCAACTGATCGTGCCGGTCAGTCTGTTGATTTACGGGGCGTTGTTGACAGTTCGTTACGGCCGAGACATTAAGAAGCGACGTGCCAAGGTTCGTCTCGCGCGTCTCTCCCTGCTCGCGACTGCGGTGTTGACCGCGTGGAGTTTTCTCGCCGTAATCGTGACCATGTTGATCCATCACACCGCGTTCGGCGAAGTGGTCACGACAGTTCTCTTTGGAACCTTCGTGGCAACGCTGCTCGCCATGGTCTGTTTTTTCATTGTGTTCGCGCTGCTGTGGACGGGCGCGCTTTTCGCGGGCGCGCGTTACGAGCGTCACAGCTGGGACGGTAACGATGACGGCGAAGCGATCGTTGATAATTACCGGACCGAGAGTGCATCGCATCGGCGCTAAATGGCGAGAATTCGAACGAATGTTCGGTAAGTTGGAGTAGTGGCTACCGCCAAACACTCGAAGAAAAAAGCACCCGCGAAGAAGTCGTCGGCACCGCGAACGCGCACCGCGACGGCGGGCGACTCATTATGGATTCGCCATCGTCGAGATCTATCGATTCTGCTCGTCGGTCTCGTAGGAGTGGTACTGGCGTTGGCCGAGATGTCCCTGCTCGGACCACTGGGTCGCGGCATCGAAACAGCGCTCTCCTCTCTATTGGGTATTGCCCGTTTCTTTGTGCCCGTCATGCTGATTGGACTCGGCGTAGCCCTGCTGTGGGGGAAAGTTGAGGTTGAACGACTTCGACTCAGTATTGGATTGGCCTGTGCCGTCATTGGCATAAGCGGTCTCGCCCATTTAGACGGTCGACCGACGTGGTCATCGCACACGGCTCAGTTGGGCCGCGCGGGCGGATGGCTCGGTGTCGCAGTGGGCGCAGGGCTCATTGACGTCATTGGAGTCGTCGGCACGATTGTGGTGCTCACGGCTCTTTTGGTGGTGGCGACCATATTTTTGACCGGTGTTCCGCTTCGAACGTTGGTAAGTAGCGGCGTCGGTGCGTTGCGCGCCGTGGGATCACTACTGGCACGTTGGTGGAGTGCTCGACCAACGAGTGAGATTGTTACTGACGATGATCTCGTGCGAGCGCCGAAGCGTCGTTTAGCCCCGGAGGACGAAGCGGTTACTGAATTCGTGGACCCTCGAGAGATCGCCAATGCGCCCTACGGCGAGGACGTACCCGCCGAGGCGACCAGTGACGAGTACGCGGCGCAAGAGCCAGACGTCGACGTCGTTGCTCCTTCCAAGAAGGTTCGTTCGACCAAGGCCGTTCGCGTCTCGGGGAACTGGGAACTGCCGAGCATGGACCTGCTGCAGAGGGTAAAAGAACAGGCCCACGATCGCTCGGCGATTGACGCAGCCGGCGACGAATTGGTGGAGGCCTTAGCCGCGCACGGCGTGGAAACCTCACTCGTCGGCTACACCGTTGGCCCGACGGTGACTCGCTTTGAACTCGAACTCGGCCCGGGGGTAAAGGTCGCCCGCGTGACGTCGCTGCACCGCGATATTGCCTACGCCATGGCGTCACCCGATGTGCGAATTCTCGCTCCGATACCTGGTCGATCTGCAATCGGCGTCGAAGTCCCGAATCGACTGCGCACACTGGTCGCCCTGGGCGATCTATTGGCCACGGAACAGTCACGTAAAGCCACACACCCTCTCGACGTTCCCCTCGGGCGCGACATTTCGGGAAAGACCGTCATTGTCAATCTCGCCGAAATGCCCCACGTTCTTATTTCGGGAGCAACCGGAGCCGGAAAGAGTTCGTGCATTAATTCATTGATCACGGCGCTCGTCATGCGGGCCACGCCCGATCAACTTCGCCTCATTTTGGTGGACCCCAAGCGCGTGGAACTGGGACAGTACAACGACCTTCCGCACCTACTCAGTCCCGTAGTCGTCGATCCAAAAAAGGCGGCGGGAGCTCTCGCGTGGGCGGTCAAAGAGATGGAGCGCCGCTACGACTTGTTGGCCGAACATCACGTGAGAGATCTCGCTAGCTATCAAGCAATGCTTGCGCGAGGTGAGATCGAGTTACCGCCAACGACGAACGATCAGGTGGCCGACGCCATGCAAAATGCCGACGTCGTGGTCGAGCGCGATGAACCAGTTGGGCCGGAAGTTCTGCCGTACATCGTGATTGTGGTCGACGAGTTGAACGACCTCATGATGGTGGCGGCCCGTGACGTCGAAGACTCCGTCGTGCGCATTGCACAGATGGCTCGAGCCGTGGGTATCCACTTAGTACTCGCCACCCAACGACCGAGCGTCGACGTCATCACCGGAGTGATCAAGGCCAACATTCCTAGTCGCATGGCCTTCGCGGTGTCGTCACTCGCTGACAGCCGAGTCATCTTGGATCAGGCCGGTGCCGAGCGCCTGATTGGCAAGGGAGACATGTTGTTACTCACCGCGTCGAGCAACGTGTCACGTCGAATTCAGTCACCCTGGGTCTCAGAAGAAGAGGTCCGCCGCGTCGTGACGGCATGGAGAGCTCAAGGGGGAACGAGAGAAACCGTGGTGGCACTGGACGTCCCACTCACCAACACGTCAACCAGCTCCTACGCCGATGACGACGACGAAGTTGTTCTAGAAAAAGCACGGGCACTGGTTATTCAATTTCAGTCCGGGTCGACGTCCATGTTGCAGCGAAAGTTGCGGGTGGGTTTTGCTCGCGCCGGTCGACTGATGGACCAACTAGAAAATGAAGGTGTCGTGGCGGCCGGTGAAGGCTCCAAAGCGCGCAAGGTTCTCATTACTTCCGAGGAATTTGAGCGTCAGCGCTCCACTTCTTAACGTGCCCGTTCAGCAGCAC
>JANXTQ010000231.1 GCA_025352305.1 Actinomycetes bacterium | reverse complement strand
ACCGTGCCCAGTCTCGTTCCCTCTATTGGCAGCGCCTTCGGACTCGTGCCCGGGACGAATCAGGTTCCCAACTGGGCCGCGTACAACTACTCGGGCTACGAGGCCAAGCCCGCGTGGTCCGAACTGCACGGGATTGTGACGACCATGAAGCACGTGTCCGCGAAATATGGCTGCGGTCAATCCATGTGGGAGTACAACAGCGACAAAACCATTTACGACGAGAACCGTTTTGGCTCAACCATGGCCCTCATGTTGTTGCCGTACTGGACCAACAACTGCGTGGGCTCAATGGAAGGTCTGTTCTTCGAAGCAACTGGCACCGTGCCGTATCACTTCTTGAATCAATCCGAATTGAGTAACAAACCTGACGACGCCATGGTCGGACTTAACTATTCGGGGCTCAATGTTGCCCTCGGGGTAAAGCACCTGCAGCTGCTCGGTGTTCGTTACTACTTGGCGTTCACGCCCCTCGTTATTGCGCAAGCTCGCCTCAATCGAAATCTGCTTGAAGTAGCCGCGACGCGCAAATACCCGTCGGGCGTTAGGTGGCACGTCTATCTAGTTCGCAACTCGCCGACAGTCGTCCCTCTTAAATACCTGCCCAACGTAGTGAGCAACATCGACTCACGTCTGGCGTGGCTGAGTGCGAATGAGCCGTGGTACTTGCATTCGTCTCGCTGGAGTGTTCCGTACGCGGCCAGCGGTCCGAGCAACTGGCCGCGCGGCACACTACACACACGACTTATTCGACGCGCCGTAGCGAGCACCACGGTGAGCGCCATAGTTCAACAGAGCCAGTCCGTCTCGTTTCACGTCAGTCGTATTGGAGTGCCCGTTGTCGTGAAGATTTCGTACTACCCGCGTTGGCACGCTCAGGGAGCGAGCGGACCGTACCGGATAAGTCCCAATCTGATGGTGGTGGTACCAACGAGCCACGACGTTCGACTCTTTTACGGGTCATCGCCGCCAGTTTTTTGGGGCAATATTTTGACCGATATTGCGGTGTTGGGGCTCGTCGTCGCAATCTGGCGCCGACGTCCATGGCGCCGAGTGGCTCTTCTTAGAGCTCACGCACCGCACTGATTAATTGGGCGGCTATCTCTTCGCGTGACGAATACTCCGTCGACACCACAAATTCGGCGCGCTCGGGCGTTTCGTACGGGTCATCGACGCCGGTCAAGTGGATCTGTTCTCCCGCGCGCGCACGGCGATACAGCGCTTTGGGATCACGTGCCTCGCATACCGAAAGGGGTGTTGCCAGATAGACCTCAATGAAACGCGCACCGACGTTTTCGTGCGCCGCGCGCACCGCACGACGTGCATTCGCGCGAGGCGATATGAGCGAAACAATTGCGATGACTCCCTGGGTATTGGCCAGCAGCGCTATCTCGCCAGCGCGACGAACGTTCTCGTCACGATCGGCCGCGGAAAATCCAAGATCGACGCTCAGGCCGTGACGTAATTCATCGCCATCAATAATTAAACAACTGCGCCCCTCAATATGCAGGACGTCACGTAGTGCACGAGCGGAAGTGGTTTTGCCCGAACCGGACAGTCCCGTTAGCCAGACGGTGCATCCGTGCGTCGTCACGTCCGTCACCGTAGTGGAGCCGTCGCACCAAAGAGTGCCGCGATGTGGCGAGTAGGCTCGCTCCTCGTGAATACCGCTGCGATCTTTAAGGCGTACGACATTCGCGGCACGTATCCCGATCAGCTCGATGAGGCTGCACTGCGCGCCATTGGCTCCGCATTCGCCACGTTTGTCGCGTGCGACGAGATTGTTATTGCCCGAGATATGCGTCCGTCGGGCGTTTCGCTTTCGAAGGCATTTGCTGACGGTGCACGAGCAGTTGGAGTCAGCGTCGTCGATCTGGGGCTCGCGTCGACCGACTTTTTGTACTTTGCGGCCGGGCACCTAGGCGTTCCGGGGGCCATGTTTACCGCGTCGCACAACCCCGCTCAGTACAACGGCATCAAGATGTGTCTGGCGGGAGCCAAGCCCATTGGTTCAGAGACCGGGCTCGCGGAAATTGAATCGCTGACCCACAAATTTTTGGATACTCCCGCGAACGCCGAGCCGGCGCACTATCGCGAACTCGACTTATCGGCGCAGTGGGTGCACCACGTTCACTCTTTTGTCCGCGTGGACAAACTTCGACCGCTCAAAGTAGTCGCCGACACCGCGAACGGGATGGGCGGATTAATTGCGCCGTGGGTCTTTGAGGATCTTCCCTTTGAACTCGAGATCATGTACGGCGAGTTGGACGGGACCTTTCCTAATCACCCCGCCGATCCCATCCAGCCGGAGAATCTGAAGGACCTACAAGAGCGCGTCAAGCAGAGCGAAGCGGCCATTGGCCTTGCCTTTGACGGCGACGCGGATCGAGTGTTTCTCATCGACGAGAAGTCCCAACCAATAAGTGGTTCAACGACCACCGCCGTGGTCGCCGCCGCGATGTTGGAGCGACACCCCGGAGCAACGGTGCTCTATAACTTGATCTGCTCCAAGGCCGTGCCCGAAGTCATTGTCGAGTGCGGGGGAGTGGCGATTCGTACTCGGGTCGGTCACAGTTACATCAAACAAACCATGGCCGAGACGGGCGCGGTTTTCGGTGGTGAGCACTCGGGGCACTACTACTTCCGTGATAACTACGGAGCGGACTCGGGGATCATTACGGCGCTCGTGTTTCTCGAACTTCTCTGCGACTCGGGATTGTCGGCGTCGGAGTTTGTTAAGCCTTTTCAGCGCTACGCGGCCTCGGGTGAGATCAATACCCAAGTGGGCGATCCGGCAGCGACGGTGGCAACATTGGTTAAAACCGCCGAGGCCGACGGAACCAGCGTTGATCTCTTGGACGGTCTGACCGTAGACCACGGATCGTGGTGGTACAACGTTCGCCCGTCCAACACTGAACCGCTGCTGCGACTCAACGTCGAAGCGCCAACGGCGCAGGAGTGCGCCGAACGAGTGACTCAAATTGTTGAACTGATTTCACGAGCTCAGGAGAACTGACATGGCCCTTGATCCCTTTGTCCTTTCGGTCATCGAAGATCCCATTGATCATCAGCCCCTCAGCTACATCGAAGCCAAGAATGTTCTCTACAACTCGCGTCGCCGCGTCGCCTATGAAGTTCGTGGAGCGATTGCGGTGTTACTGCCCGACGAGGCACGAACTGTCAGTGACGAGGAACACGAACAACTCATCAACGATCCGAGCGCGGTCGCGACCGGAGTTTCTCAATAGTTCGCCGCGACAATGTGGGCGCGGCTAACTAACTGGTCCCTCGCCGACTTGCTCTATCGAGATACGTCGTGGTTCATGGTCTGCTCGATGTACCGATCACGAGGCGAGCAGTTGCCCGCCAACTGCAGTGCGAGCTCTAGCTGAGTCGCTCCACGATCATCGCCATTCCTTGTCCGCCACCGACGCACATGGACTCCATGCCGTAACGCATGTCCTCGTCTTCGAGGGCGTTGAGCAAGGTGGTCATGATGCGAGCACCGGTCATACCAAAAGGGTGACCCAGCGCAATGCCGCCACCCTTGATGTTCAGTTTGTCCCAGCTAATGCCGAGGTGCTTGGCGCTCGGAATGACCTGAGCGGCGAATGCTTCGTTGATCTCAACGAGGTCGATGTCGCTGATGTCGAGACCTGCGCGACTCATGGCCTGGCGACAGGCTTCGATGGGACCAAGACCCATGATCTCGGGGTTGAGTCCACTCACTCCACTGCTCACAATGCGCGCGAGTGGCGTAATGCCGAGCGCCTTGGCCCTCGTGTCACTCATCACAATGACGGCCGCAGCACCGTCGTTGAGCGGACAGGCGTTACCGGCCGTAATTTTTCCGCCCTCACGAAACACGGGAGCGAGACCCGACAGTTTCTCTACGGTCGTGCCGGCACGGGGTCCGTCATCCTTGTTAACAACAGTGCCGTCAGCCAGTGTGACCGGAATGATCTCTCGTTCAAAGAATCCGGTCTCTTGGCTGTTGACAGCACGGCTCTGAGAAAGTGCAGCGAACTCGTCCATCTCGAGGCGACCAACGTTTTCGTACTCGGCCACATTTTCCGCCGTCTGGCCCATTGCGATGTAGATGTCGGGGAGTCCCGGCTGTGCGGTCCAGGGGTCGCCAACTTTTTCTGAGCGACTGGCCGTACGCGCCATGGCGTCAGCGAACAGCGGGTTGACGGCTTTTCCGACGTCGGAAGCACCTGCGCCGTAGCGCGACACCGTCTCGACTCCGGCGGCGATGAACACGTCGCCTTCTCCGGCGCGAATGGCGTGTGCCGCCATTCGAATTGTCTGCAACGAACTCGAACAGTAACGATTGACGGTGACGCCGGGAACGTTGTCGAGTCCCGCGAGAATTGCCGCCACGCGAGCAATGTTGAAACCGGACTCGCCGGCTGGTTGACCGCAGCCGAGGATCAGGTCTTCTACGGTGTGCGGGTCCAACTGGGGAACCTTCGCCAAGACTTCGCGCACGACGAGGGCAGTCAGATCATCGGGACGACAGTCAACGAGTGATCCCTTAAAAGCTCGCCCGATCGGCGTGCGTCCGGTGGCAACGATTACGGCTTCGGGCATGATCCCTCCTCAGGGTTACCGCTTAGTAACGCGTAGGAGCATAGTCAGCGCTCGCCGTGGGGGCGAGTAACAGCACTGACCCCAAAGGGCGGCTCTGCGCCGCTATATGTTCCCACGAACGAAGTCGAAATTCGGTCTCCGGTGGCTCGGGACAACTTTTAGCGAACGGCCGATTTCGCGTCGACGCCGGTTCGCCGCGTCGCGGTGGAGGTGCTATCAGCCGACGTTGAATTCATTTCATTCCCAGCGAATTGGCACTCAATTTGGCACCCGTGATGGACCAGCATCGCAGAATCAAAAAGTGTGGGAAGTAAACTTGAGGCGATTACGACGGTTAGGGAGCATGTCGATCTCAAATACTGACCGTTCAACGAGCGGATACCGCGCGGATATTCAGGGCCTGCGTGCCGTGGCCGTGCTGCTCGTGATTTTGGATCACTACGACCTACTGCGGTGCCGCTACGGCTACGTCGGCGTGGACGTTTTCTTTGTCATATCCGGATTCGTTATTGCGGGAGTGCTTTTTCGCGAGGTTGATCGAACCGGCTCAGTGAGCTTGCTGTCGTTTTACGCGCGCCGTGCCCGAAGAATCTTG
>JANXTQ010000230.1 GCA_025352305.1 Actinomycetes bacterium | reverse complement strand
CGCAATATTCCGGGGCCGATCTTTCGTTCGAGGGGAATCATTTTTCCGCCTCGGGCTTCGACCTGGCCCTGCACGCCGAGCAGTCGAGGCAGCGAGAATCCCCAGATGTCGGCGTCCAACACGCCCACGACGCGACCGCTTCTCGCGAGTGCGGTGGCGAGGTTGGCCGCGACCGAGGACTTTCCGACGCCGCCTTTTCCCGACGAGATGGCGATCACCGGTGCGCCGAGGGGAATAGAGGTCGCCGGAGCGCTCTTTTGGGCCAAGGCTCGCGCCGTTTGCAGTAGCCCACGGCGCTGCAGCGCGTCCATGGCGCCCACGAGCAGTTCAATACTGCTCACTCCGTCCACAATGAGGGCCGCTTCTTTGACGTCTCGCTCGATTTGACCGCGAAGCGGGCACGACGCAGTCGTCAGTGCCACCTGGACCGTGGCGTGCCCGGCCGCATTAACAGTGATTTCGCCCACCATGCCGAGTTCGACAATGGACGCGCCCAACTCGGGATCGAGCACCTGAGAGAGCCGGTCGCGCAGTGCGTCACTGATCAATTGGCTCATAACAGGACGCTACTGGGACCGTCGCCGACGTGACCGTGTGGCGAATTGTTCGCTACGATGCTGTACGCCCCTTTTCTCTTTAAGGAGAGACATATGTCGATCGGCACCACCGTCAATCTCACCAAGAAGTCGTCGGATCCCATTTCGCTGACCTCCGCAGCCCTCGAAAAAGTCGCCGAACTGATCGCCAGCGAGGGCGCTGACGAGGTCTTGGCACTTCGCGTGGCCGTAAAGCCGGGCGGCTGCTCGGGCTTTAACTACGACATGTTCTTTGACTCGGAGTTTGCGAGTGACGACGTTGTTCGCGAGTTCGGCACCGTCAAGGTCGTTGTTGATCCCCAAAGCGCCGAACTGCTCAACGGCTCGACGCTCGATTTCGCCGACGGACTCCAGGGAGCGGGTTTTCACATTTCGAATCCCAACGCCACCAAGACCTGCGGCTGCGGCAACTCCTTCAGCTGATTGTCGCTGGTCGCATAACAACCTCATGAGCACTCCCGTTGGTCCGTACTCACCGTGGCGCCGCGCCGGCGACCTCGTGGTGATCTCGGGACAACTCGGACTGAGCCAAACCGAGAACGGACCGCGACTCGTTGAGGGCAGTGCCGCCGATCAGTTGCGTCAAGCCCTCATCAACGCGCGAGCAGTACTCGACGAAGCGGGCGCGAACTTCGCTCAGGTTGTTAAGGCGACGTTGTTCTTAGTGGACATGGCGGACTTCGCGGCGTGCAACGACGTGTGGGTGGAGGCCTTCGACGCTCCGCGACCAACTCGTTCGGCGATCGCCGTCGCGCAACTACCGCTCGGCGCGCGCGCTGAAGTCGAAATGTGGGCCTACAGCCCGCTCAGTTAGTTTCCGACCGACCACGCGGTAGACGTTCCGAACTTGTAACCCACCGAACGCACCGTCTGGATGAGATACGCGTTCTCTTCACCGAGTTTGGCGCGAAGGCGTCGCACGTGAACGTCCACCGTGCGCGCTCCGCCGTAGTACTCATAGCCCCAGACACGATTGAGCAAGGTTTCGCGGGTAAAGACCCGGTTCGGGTTTGTTGCGAGAAATCGCAGAAGTTCGTACTCCATGTAGGTGAGGTCTAACGCGCGCGAGTGGATGGACGCTTGGTAGGTCTCGAGATTGATGACGAGTCCGGCCTGCTCGACAATCGACGCTCCGCCACTGTGACCAGCGCGACGTAGTCGGTGACGCAGGCGCGCGACCATTTCGTTTACGTCGACCGGCGAGAAGACGAAGTCGTCGAAAATGTCTTCGCGAAACGTCAACTCATCGAGCTGATAGCGATCCAGAATCAAAATGATCGGCGAAATGCTGCGCTCGCGAGCGCGAAGTTGGCGACAGAGATTCATGGCGTCGGTAAATGAGACGGTGGTGGCGTCAACAATCGCGCCGGCGAATCCGTCGTCGCCCTCCATCGAAGCAATTTCATTTAGTCGTCCCG
>JANXTQ010000223.1 GCA_025352305.1 Actinomycetes bacterium | reverse complement strand
GACCGGTCACGGCCCTCCCTAGGTATCCGATTGACCGTAACGCCGTTAGGGCTTACTGTCAACTACCTTCGGAAAATTGCAGCACGAAAAACAGTTCGCACCAGTTTTTCCGTAAGAGAAGATCCCAGAGATCGTCGGGTCCCGTGAGATGGCACTTTTTGGGATTTTCGACTGAGTAGCGATAATTGACACTCTGTCGGGATTTTGACCGGGCGCCGCGAAAACTTAAGCAGGCTCTGGGCTCTATATATGAGTAATGTGAACACGGCGACGCACCGGTGCGTCGTTGATAGTTCGTTGTACTACGAACCAGGAGAAGCCCAACATGAACGTAATTAGTCCAGAGAACGGATCGCAAGCGGCACGCCGCACGATGCGATCACGAATCGTCCGAGGGGGTGTAAGTACCGTACTCGCAGGCGTACTCGGACTGAGTGGCGCATTAGTAACGGCCGGAGTGGCCAGCGCGTCACCTTTTCCCACTTCGACTACCGGAACGACGTACTACGTCGACACGAACGGCAGCGACTCGAGTTCTGACTGTTCGCAGAGCAGCCCGTGTGCCACGTTGGGTCAGGCCCTTTTTTATGCCTATGACACCGACGCCGTTTACAACGGTACCGTCACCATTCAATTCGGAGCCGGGACCTTCTACGAAAACAACAACTGGGTCAGCGGTATTGACGGTCCGCACCCCAGCCTCGTCATTGCGGGACTTTCGGGCCAGACGTTCTTTTCATCCGATGGCAGTGATCCGGCCATAACGAACGACTGCGCCAATTTGACGATCGAAGGAATTCAGTTCAGCGACTATCAAACCGCCGTTAGCAACATTTGCGGCCATTTGGTGGTCGAAAACAGCGTCTTCCAAGGTAACAACACCGGAATCAATAGCAATCCGACGGATGGCTGGGTGACCACGATTGTCAACAACTCCTCGTTCTTTGAGAACGAGACGGGTGTCAACATTCTTGGAGACAAATTCGCCATTGACAGCAGCACCTTTGCCTTCAACTTGGGTGGACTCTTCATTGACACCGCGTACGGCACGGTGAACAACAGCACGTTCACTTCCAATGAGTTCGGCGTTTATGACCTCAGCGGGTCGGTTCAGATCTCGTCGTCAACGATCGACCGAAACTTTGTTGGAATCGTCAATAACCAACAAGACCCCACATCTGTTTCGGCGTTCGCAACGATTGTCGTGAACAACTACTCATCGAACTGCAGTAGTTACATCACCGACAACGGATTCAACCTCGACAACTACGGAGACTGCAACTTTTCTTCTAACAACGGAAGTGATTTCCACGATCCGAAGTTGGGCAGCTTGCAGGACAACGGTGGCTACACCTGGACCCAAGCAATTCTGCCGGGCAGCTCCGCTTATGAAAAGGTGCCCGTAGCCAACTGTCCGAGCGTCGACCAGCGTGGCGAGACTCGTCCCGACACTGCGACGTCCGGATTCTGCGACATTGGTGCCTACGAGTACAACGCTCCCGTGGTAATTCAGTTCGTCAGCAGCCCGCTGTCTGGAATCACCTCGTTCGACGCGAACTTGGGTTCAGCAACGGTTCAGGCCCTCGACAACATGGGACTACCGGCGGTGTCGACGCACGCAATGACCCTGACTCTGTCGTCTAGCGACCTGAACGCGAACTTCTCGCTGAGCAACCTCGGTAATCCCACGTCGCAGGTCATCATTCCGACCGGGTCAACAACCGGGAGCTTCTATACCGGTTCAGTAACTCCGGGACTACTACCCATCACGGTCACCGGAATGAACTCAATTACGAGCCTCGGTTCAACCAGTCAGACGGAAAAGGTCATGACTGGTCCGGCGTTTTACTTGTACAAGACCGGCGGCGACACTCAGAGCACCACGGTCGGAACCGACTTTGCCCTTGGCTTGTCGGTGAACACCACGGACTTTGAAGCCAACCCCGTTAAGAACGAGACGATTACCTACGCCGTCACCGGCGGAGGCGCCAAGTTCTCGGGAAGTGCAACGGCGACGGCTCAAACTGACGCCAACGGCGACGCGAGCTCACCGACCCTTACGGCCGGAACTGTTCCGGGCCCCGTGACGGTGACGGCGACGACGTCGACTGACGTCGTCGTGACCTTCAACCTGACCCAGGTTGTTGGACCGCCCGCAACGATCACCATCAACACGGGAAATGACCAGTCGGTCGTATCCGATCAGGCGTTTGGTACGCCCCTGTCGGTAACGGTCACGGACAGCTTCGGCAACGTGATCAGTGGCGCGCAGGTGGACTTTGAAGTGAAGTCGGGCTCGGCGAGTTTCGCGGGCAGCGCCATCACCTCGTCGAACACCGACATCACGGGTACAACGTCGGTCAGTTCGTTGACCGCTGGTGACTTGGGTGGCACGCAGTCCATTACGGCGACCGTTGACGGTACGACGGTTCAGGCAGCGTTCTCGGGCATTGTCATCACTCCGAAGGCAACGACCGCCACAGCGAGTTCCTTCGCGCTTGGATCCTCGGTGCTCACCACCGGTTTGAAGAAGCAGTTGGACACGCTGGCTGCCATCATCAAGAAGTACGGCAACACCTCGGTGTCCATCTCGGGCTACGCGTCCAACGAAGGCAGCACGAAACTCAACATTGCGTTGAGCCTCGCGCGCGCCGCGGCCGCTAAGGCGTACTTGGCTGCCGACCTCAAGGTCCTGAAGGTGACGGGAGTCTCCATCACGGCCACGGGTAAGGGTGCCACCAACTTTGTGAACAGCAACCACTCGGCCGCAGTTAACCGCCGAGTAGTCGTCGCGATTCACTAAGTCCGTTTCATAGAACCCCCGGTTCCGGCTTCGGCTGGGCCGGGGGTTCTTTTTTTGTGCCAGTCAATCCAGAGACCCTACGGTTAAGCCCATCAAGGTTTTCCTGCGAAGTACTCATTAAGTTTGTGCCGTGACAATCTGGCAACAGTGGCAGCGCCCACGCTTCGAGGCGTACTGGGGAGTTGTTGGTTTTTCAATCTTTTACGTGATTTTTGAAGTCGTATTGGTCGCCAGAGTCCATTCAGACAGTTCTTTATTAATAAAGTGCGCTCCCGTCGTGGTGGGCTTGGCCTATACGTTGATCGGAGCGGCACTTCTCTATCGTGTTTTAGCGCACGCCAAGGTTCTTGCCCTTCCCGACGGCCTCGTCATATCTAACCCGTTTCGCTCTGACCAAAAAGTCGCGTGGGGCCAAATTGAGTCCATGTCACCGGAGCGCCTATTGATCATTCATCTTCACGATGGCACCACGGTCGTGGCGTGGGTCATCCAAAAGAATGGCTGGTCCCGCTGGCGCCAACTGCGTCAAGCAGCCGACCAAACCATTGACGATCTAGGCAGCCACGCCACTCGAGCTTTAGGCGTTCCCACCTCGTTCGCCCGTACGAGTCCCCGTCTTGGCTCTACTGCGTGAACACGGCGCTCATTGGTCTGAGTGGCCTGTTCGGCCTCGCGATTGGATCGTTTCTTAACGTCGTGATCTATCGGGTGCCATTCGGCCTGTCGGTAGTGTCTCCGCCGTCGGCGTGTCCCAACTGTCACCGCGAGATACGGCCCTACGACAATATTCCTGTCGTTTCGTGGTTGATTTTGCGAGCACGGTGTCGAGGGTGCCACGAACCCATTTCATTTCGCTATCCACTCGTCGAAGCCGGTTGCGCCTCTCTTTTTGCTGGCGTGGCCTGGCACCTCGGCGTGAGTTGGCTCGTGCCGGCGTACTGCGCGCTCATGGCGGGCTTGTTGGCTCTCGCGCTCATTGACTTTGATCACTTGAAGTTGCCGAAGAACTTGGTGTGGATACATCTTGGGGGCGTCGGAGCTCTTTTAGCCCTCTCTTCGGGCGTCTACGACAATTGGAAAGCTCTGTGGATCGCCGCGATATGTGCACTCGGCTGGGCTTCGATGTTCTTCGTCATCAACTTCGTTTCGCCCCGACTGCTCGGATTCGGCGACGTGCGATTTTCCCTCGTGCTCGGCTTAGCGCTGGGCTATCTCGGAGTTGATTACGCCGTCCTCGGTTTCTTGCTATCCAACCTCATTGGACTCTCGATCACCGTGATCTTGGTAGCCGCCAAGCGGCTGACCGTGAACCAGCCTGTTCCCTACGGGGTTTTCCTTGCCATTGGAACCGTGGTGGCTTTCTTTACCGGCGCCACGATTCTCGCCCCCTTTCACCTCAACGACATCTTCTACTGATCTAGCGAAATATCTCCATGCGCATTCCGTCCTCGTCCCATTCGGGCACGGCCGGAACTCGCTTGCCCGCGCGAGAACAGATGCGCCGCGAGGACCACAGCAGCCCCGCGACATCCAGCAGTTCAAAACGATCTACGCCGTCGAGAACGAAATCCAATATTCGCGGCACCCCGGGCACTTTGGAGACCAGCGCCCGTCGTTCCTGGTAACCCTCTTCACTACGAGGCGCGAACTCCAGTGGAATTTCGGCGTTCAACTGGAAAAATGACAGTTCGGGCAGTCCTTCGCATATGGAGCGCTGGAGATACGGAGCCATACTGTCCACAACTTCTGAGTACCGGTCGCGCAGAAACGGATGAGCGTTTCCGGATTCGTCTGATTCAGCACCCCACGTTGGACGACGGTCGCCCCAGCGCAGCGTTGCGACTGAGTGGCCCATCGACTCGCGCGCTTCACGGTCACACACTCGTTCTGAGCGGATTGCAGTTTCCGTTGCACCAATGGGTGCATTCAGGTTCACGATGGAAAACGCGGGACGTCGCTGCAAGATATCGAGCAGTTCACCATTCACTCGGGGAAAGTCGGGAGCGAACGTGGCGCCCTTTAAGCGCGCACTAACGATCAACCATCCGTCGCGACACGGAGTAGCCCCGGCGACCAGTTTGTACGGAAGCTCACGGCGCTCCGCGGAGGGCATTGATCAACCCGTGATCTGTTCGATCCCACGGTGAATCTCGTCGGGTCGCGACGAGTGAGCGAGCGCCTCTTCCAGTGAAATCTTGCCCGCGTGCACCATGGTTACGAGGCAGGTTTCCAGCGTCTGCATGCCAATGGCTCCGTTGGTGCGCATGACGTTAAGCAGTTGGTTGCTGCGACCCTCGCGAATCAGGTTTCGAATGGAGTTGGTGGCGACCATGATTTCAAAAGCCGCGACCATTCCCCCACCAATTTTTGGAATGAGCCGTTGGGAAATAACGGCCGCGAGTGACGCGGCGAGCTGGGTGCGAATCATCTCCTGGCGTCCAACGGGAAAGGCGTTGATAATGCGGTCAATGGTTTGGGTGGCGTCGTTGGTGTGCAATGTGGCAAAGACGAGGTGGCCCGTTTCGGCCATCGTCAAGGCAATCTGCATTGACTCGACGTCGCGCATTTCGCCGATGAGCAAGACGTCCGGGTCCTCACGCAGGGCGGAGCGCAACGCTCGATCGAACGTCGGACTGTCGAATCCGACTTCCCGTTGCAATACGGCGGACTTCTTGTGATCGTGCACGTACTCAATGGGGTCTTCGATGGTCAAGATGTTGACCGACCGCGTCTCGTTGATCCGGTTGATGATGGCGGCCAGAGTTGTTGATTTTCCCGAGCCGGTGGGGCCCGTAACCAGCACGAAGCCCTGCGGCAAATTCGCGATGTACTCCATTGCGGTGGGAAAGCCGAGCGAAACATAATCGGGAATGTTCGACGAGATCATTCGCATTGACAGTGCGGTCTCGCCCTTTTGGGTGAAGGCGCTGCATCGAAGTCGTGCCCGGTCACGCCACGTGAGAGCGAAGTCCACGTCGCGGTGCTCGTCAAATACGTCCATGAGTTCTTCGTTGAGCAAGCTGCGTACGAAGGCGTCAATACGGTCTCCCGAAAGCACCGGAGCACCCTCAATTGGTCGCAGCGCGCCGTCGATACGCGCCCGTGGGGCCGAACCGCCGACGAGTAAGAGGTCGGAGCCGTGATTGTCCCAGAGCAGCTGTAACCACTCTTCAATTACTTCGAGATTCGCGCTATTCACGGTGGATTTCCTTCCGACCCCAGGAACCCGAGTGGTGAGACCAAACAGCATGTGTGTGAGTGTTTCTGGGCAAAACGCTACACGCTGTTCAATGTCACTATCAAGAGATCTGAGACGCCACGAGCCTACTGGGGCGCCACGATCAAGTGGTGCGTCGCACGTGATGAATGCGCCCTGTCACGGGTGACGCTCGACGTCGCACAATTACAGCGAGGGGTCGTAGCATCCCGTCGTAGTATTTTCGGACTCAAAATCTACCCCGGTAGATGTCGTCGTCGGTGGAATATAGATGGCCACGTCGCCGGCGGTCGTGGTTGACATGCTCATGGCGTAACCGGACGAGGATAATCCCGCTGGCCACGAACGCATGTAGTTGTTGGAGACCAACAGTTGGGCCTGGGTCGCGGCGCCATAGGAAGTTGGGTCGCCGAGCACTATCTGTCCGGGTCCGGCGCCCAATACCTCAACACCGATTTTGGATGTCGTCGTTTGAGCGTTGTACGCGCGCACCGCAGTTTCAATGGTGATGGCGTCGTTATTACACGCCAATTGACGCGCGGTGTGATTGACGCTGCCCAACGAGAGCACCACCACCGCGGCGAGAATTCCAAGGACCACAATCACGATCAACAGTTCGATCAACGTAAATGCGTCATCACCAGTGGAGCGCACACACTGTGTTCGTTGCCGAGCGAAGTTCGCCAATTGATTCCCGTCAACAACTATGGACTCTTGTTGTGATGATGTGCGGACGTCATTGCGCAGAGCACTCATTACTTTTTAGACATTAGTAGGCGTGCTACTCACCCTCGCGTTCTTGATGCACGGATCACGCGGAGGAAAACCTACAGGCTGTTACAGCCCGACGTCGACGATTCCTGTTCGAAGTCGACGCCCGCACCAGGTGCATTCGCGGGAATATGAATGGCAACATCTCCCGCAACGGTGCTCGACAGACTTAACGCGTAAGCGCCGCCGCTCAAATCACCGGGCCAGGCACGTATATAACTTCCGAGCAACTTCTGGGCCTGGGCTCCCTGCGAGTACGTCGAGGGAAATCCAAAACGGATCTGTCCGCGCTGACGTCCAACTACTTCGAGCGCAATGGGTGCTTTGTTCGAAGCGTCAAAAACTTGAGCCGCCACCTCAAGCGATGTGGCGTCGGCTTTGCAGGCCTGCTGATACGCGGAAATGGAACATGCGGCGACTGACGAACACGACGTGGTGCTCGCGCGACCAGACGCCTTAGTTGAACTATTGCCAAAAGTAATAACCGAGGTTGCCGCCAAGACTCCGAGAATGAGCAACGTCGCGAGTAACTGCACCGCGACGTTTCCGTTGCTCGAGCTGTCAAATCGTCGATTCACCAACCCCTCCTCGTTCGAGCGCAACATAGCAAAAGGGGTCCGACCCGAAGGCCGGACCCCTTTTGCTCAGGGCAAATAATTCTCTACGACGACTACAGCGACGCGGTGTTGCAACCGGTCGTCGAGGTCTCTGATTCGTAGTCGACACCCGTCACCGAAGTCACCGGGACGTAAACCATCACGTCGCCAGCAATCGCGGTCGACAAGCTAATTGCGTAGCCCGTCGTAGCCGTGCCAACCGGCCATGAACGAAGGTAACCGTTGAGGATCTTCGCAGCCTGGGGTCCGTTGGCGTAAGTCGACGGGCTTCCGGCCACGATGCCAACTTGGGTGATTGCGGAGGCAACGTGAGTCACGGCGCCAACCAACAGTGTGTCACCGACCGTGAAAACCGCCGAGGCACCCTGGGGCACGCTGAAATGCGTTATGTCAATAAGCGCAGCGACGGTGGTGTCTGTACCCGGGTGCGTATTGTCGTGAACCGTTTGGCCGACCACAATACCCGCCGTAGAGGCGGTCGTGATGACGTCCGGTCCAACTGCGGTTGACTCAGTACCGATTGACGGCGAGATCGAGGCGTTGTACACCTGAGCTGCAGTCTCCACGCTCTTGGCGTCGGTCAAACAAGCTGACTGGCGCGCACTGTGGTTCACGTTACCGAGGGCCAAAACTACGACCGCCGCCAAAATACCGAGGACGACGATGACGATAAGAAGTTCAATAAGGGTGAAACCCTCGTCGCCCTTGTTCGCCATACGGTCCTGCAGCTTCTTTAAGTAATTAATCATTTAATGCTTCCTGCCTTTCACCGACACTTCAGCCGGAACGTTGTACTGCGACCACGTGGTCTTGATTCAAGTGATTACTCTACAGCACCATGTTTCATAAATAAAGGGAATTTTTCATACAAAAGTCCAATCTTTCGTGACAGTTTGGTGTCCGAATTGGTACCCGCCGTTCTACGAGGACAAAAAATTAATCTGCCACGTTCAGATCGAGCGTTTCTTCGACTCGTCGACGTTGGCATTTAACGAACAAATTGCCGGTCAATCAGCGCACGTGAAACCGGGTCCGGTCGGGGGCCGATCAATTCGACGGAGCCAAGACGAACAGTTGTTCGACTTCTAATTGACCAGCCAGTAGACGACATTCATTGACGTGCCACACGAAATCTGATTGGAACTGGACGTGCACTGATTCTTGTCCGTAACCGTGTAGTCATTGAAACTCACTTGGACCTGCAGGAACGGGTTCGCCACGCAGTTCGCCGCAGTGACGTAGATCGAGGCATCTTCTTCGCAGGCGTACATCGTTATGAGCCGACTTTGCGCGATCGAAGGAGTACTGACGTACGTGCAAAACACCGATACGTTGACGGAGTTGAGGGCGAATGTCGCGGTGGATGAAACCGGCGCGGCATTACCCGGTGTGCAGTTCGTCGCCGTAGCGTTGGTGGCCTCGTAGGAAAATCGCAGATTCTGTATTTCGAGCTGCACTGCTCCCGCGGTCGTGTACTGAACCCCGGTGGCCGTATTGAATTTCGAACTCTGGGCCAGCGAGTTACTCGCAAAACTCACGAGCGCCAACACAACGAATGCCACCGCCGTCAAAAACAACAGAGCCAGAACGAGGGAAGAACCGTCGTCGCTGCGACGCCCGGATCGTCGTTCGCTCGTGGCGGCTCGAAAGACAGTCACGGCTACTTAATTACCAGCGTGAAGGTCTGTTGGGCATTAAAAGGCCCATTATTGGCCGTGATGATGATCGTGTACGTACCAGCGACAGTTGCGACCGATCCCTTGAGGGTTGCCGAGCCGTTGCCGTTATCAATGAGGGTGACGCCAACGGGCAAGGATCCAGCAGAGAAGCTCGGATTGGGTGAACTGGTCGCCGTAATGGAGAAAGTGGTAGCAACACCGTGCGTCCACTGGGGTGACTCGGTCGCCGCACTCGTAAAGACGGGGATCGACACAATGCTGAGCGTGAAGGACTGACTAACGATCGCTCCCACCGAGTTATTCGCCTTGAAGACCAAGCTGTAGTTGCCCGAACCCACTGACGTCGTACCCGAAAGAGTTCCCGTCCCATTTCCGTTGTCCACAAAGCTGACGCCGCCGGGCAGACTCGCCGTTTCACTCAGCGCAGGCGCGGGAGTGCCCGTTGTTGTAACTGTAAAGTTCCACGCTTGACCCACCGCCTGGGTCGTCGATGTCGCACTCGTAAAGACCGGTGACGCCGGCGTAACGTTATAGACGTAGTCGTCAACGATGAATGACAAGGAAGTGCTCGGGGCCGCAACTGCTCCCGCCGAGCCCGTCGCGGTGATGGTGAGCAACTCGGGCTGGGTTGAACCCGCGGTACAGGTCGAACCGAATACTCGCGTCGCACTATTCCAATACTGAATTGACGACAGGGTCACTGTAAACCCGGTGCCGCTCGGCAGATTACTCAGTGCGAAGGCTCCGCTGGTATAGGTCGCGGGCGTCGCGCAGGTCTGAAACAGTGGTGACGGCTGCAGTTGTATTTGGTACGTGGCCGCTTCGGCGTAACTGCGAAGCAACGTGTTGATCGTCGAGAGTTGACGATGCTGCGTCGACGCGTTGATTGACGTCACGAACGCTCCGAGAACTGACGCTCCGGTGACGGTCATGATCGACATGGCAATTAGTAACTCAATGAGCGTGTCACCCGATTCACTGCGGCGACGTTGTCGCCAACGCTGCACGAAACCGGTGCGGGCATCAACCTGCATCGGCTCAGCCGACGTTGACCGTGGCATTACCCGTCAACATGAGAGAACCGGACACAATGAACGCGGTTGAGAAAATCCCACCATTTGTGGTCAGCACCTCACCATTCGGTGCGTAAATACCACCGTAAGAAGCATTGACGGTGCTGCCGCCGCCGACGGTGAGCGGATTCGTGGTGCCGACGGCCGCCACATCCCAGATCGCTACGCCGTAGTTGGCCGTCTCGCCGGTTAGCGCCACAGTCACGCCATTAGCAATGGTGGCCGTTCCACTCTTGATATAAAACAGTGCTCCACCCGTTCCCGTTGAAATACTGGCGATTCCTTGAATCGAAAAAGCGTTCGACGAGGAGGTCGTTCCCTCAAAGGTGTAGTTGCCAGTGTTAAAGGTTGCGTTGCTGTTGCGGTCCATTGTTAGGCCGCCTTTGAAATCAAAGTTGCCGCCGCCGACCGTAGCGACTGTGTTACTCGTAAAGAGCACCGGCAACAAGAAGGTGTAGTTGCCTGGTTGAAAGGTAACTGTTTGGTTGGAGAACGACGGACTCGTGGCGTAAATGCCCGGGGTGCACGTCATTGTGCCTGATCCAGTGCACGAGCCAACGCCCGATGCTCCGGTGGGTCCCGGCGCCGTGAGATACGAGGCCAAGGGGTCGGTGATCGCCGCCGCGTAGGTCGCGACGGGATAGGTAGTGGATGATCCGCCCACAACGGTGGCACTAGCGGTGGGGTCCGCAGACGTGAGTCCCGAGGCGTTAATCGACGAAGTTCCCGACAGATTGACTGATCCGGCACAGGAGGAGTTGTCCTGAGCCACGCCGGCACCGTTGCTGACATTGAGTGTCGACGAACCTGTTTCGGTCAGGATCGCCGGCCCGCCGCCGGATCCGTTGCACGCGCCACCACCAAGAAGTTCAAGTGGAGGAAACGGGAAGGGATTTTGAAAGTTGTATCCGTAGTAGGAGGTCCAGCCCCGTGGAGCCATCGTCAGTGCGAAGCTCGCCCCCGTATTGGGTTCAACCACTGCCAATTTGACCGACGTCACGCCCAACGTGGGAATCCAACTGGCCGAAGAGGGAACAACGGCACCCGAGCAACTGGGACAGGCAACGGTGACGGCCTGAGTCGAAGCAACGTCGCTCGCGATTCGCGAGAAAGCCGTAACCGCGGTACTCGCGGTGCTGCACTGCAAGCGAACCAAATTGAATTTAGAGTCTTGGGCTACTACTGCGTAAGTGACTTCAGTTCCTTGTTGCTGCAAACTCAAGATCCGAGTGCCTGCGGTAGCGCAGCCCGCCGGAGTCGACGCGTTGTTGGTCGTCAGTTTGTCGGCGCTTTGAATGTCAGAGACAAAGGTGGCTGAGGTCGCTTGAATATCGGCGGAGCCATTGAGTCGAGACGAAACGCTGCCTTGAACTTTGAGAACTTCGAGCATCATGACGGCCAGACCGCCAATAACAATGGGGGTAATGACAGTAACAATGAGCAACTCAATCAACGTAAAGCCACCCTCGTCATTTACCCGAGCGCGGTGCCGGCTCACGACTCTCGCCCACATCGTCCTGGCGTGGCGCGGCGCACGAAGCCTCGAATGATGAGCAACGTGCATCACTGAACCACCTCTCTCACGCCGAGCGACCTCATGCTGAGTGAACCTGACTATAGATTCCGTACATCGCCGTTACCAACGCAACCGCAACGAATCCCACTACGACGCCCACCGCAATAATGACCGCGGGCTCAAAGAGCGAGGTGAAGTGCTTAATTTTGATGTCTAATTCGCGGTAGTAGTAGTTGGCGGCCGTTTCCATCTGCTCGCTAAGCGTTCCAGTTTCTTCGCCAACTCGGAACATTTGATGGGCCGCACCAGGGAATAGCCCCGTCTCTGATAGTGGCCCCGCCAATCCTTTACCCTCCATCATTTGATCGCGGATGTGGTCGATTCCTGCGCGATAGACCGAATTGTTAGACGTTTCTGCGGCGACCGACATCGCGTCCGGCAACGGCACGCCTGTGTCAATCATCGACGCCAGCACTCGACAGATCCTTTCGATGATGGCGGTTTGGATGAGGTCACCCAAGACGGGCATCCGCAGAACCAAGCGATCGAGGCGTATGCGACCGGCCGTAGATTTCCTCATGTAGACCACTCCAACAGCAACGCCTGCGGCTGCCAACAACAATGCCCACCAGTAGGTCGAGACAAATCCCGACATGCCGAGCATCATTCTCGTGGGCAGTGGCAACTTTGCGTGCAGTGAGGTGAAGAACACCTGGAATTTAGGCAGCACAAAAACGGACAGGACCAAAACCACGACGAGCGACATGGCCATGACGACGCCCGGGTAGATCAACGCTCCCGTGAACTTGCTGCGCGCATCGATGTCGCGTTCCATGTAGTCGGCCAACTGATTCAGGACCGAGTCCAAATTTCCCGTGAGCTCAGCGGACTGCAAAATACCGATGTAGTAGTTGGGAAACGCGTTCGGGTGAACCGATGCCGCCGCGGCGAAAGTTTCACCGTCGTAAATCGCGTCAATCATTTCAAGAATGATCTTTTTAAATACCTTTTCGCCGCTCTCTTGGGCCATGATGCCCAGAGCTTCCATAATGGGAATACCGGCCTTAATGAACACCCCGAGTTGACGCGAAAAGTGCATGACCTCTTCGCGAGGGACCTTTTCAGGGGTGATTTCGAACTTGAGGAGCGACGTTTTCTCGTTGATCCGCATGGGCCGCAGGCCCTGATCGCTGAGTACGCGGCGCGCATCGGAGGCGGTATCTGCCGCTGTAGTTCCCGTTACTCGTGTTCCGTCGAGTTCTAGAGCGGTATACGCAAATTTAGGCATCTCTGTTTGTGAAGGCTACAGCGAGTAGATGCTGCGCACAACCTCTGCCGAAGTGGTCATATCGCGCGCAATCAGGGTAATTGCTTCATCTTGAATTGAGCGCATGCCCTGCTTGCGAGCAAGATCACGTAGTTCGTCTTCGGTCGCAAAGCCCACAATCAGCCGCTTGAGCTCCGGGGTCATTTGAAGAAGTTCGTAGACGCCGATTCGGTCCTTGAACCCCGTGTGGCTGCAAAAGTTGCACCCGGCGCCGTGGAAGAAGACGTCCTTGTGCGGTCCTCCGCCCTTGGTATAAAACGCCATCTCTTCGTCACTCGGCGTATAGGGAACCTTGCACGCCGTACACGTACGACGAACCAAGCGCTGACCCACGATTGCAATAACGGAACTCGCAATCAGGAATGATTCGATTCCCATGTCGATAAATCGCGTCAGCGCACTGATGGCGTCCGTCGAGTGAAGTGACGACAAGACGAAGTGGCCCGTCAACGTCGACTGCACAGCAATCTGCGCGGTTTCGACGTCTCGAATCTCACCCACGAGAACAACGTCGGAGTCCTGTCGCAAAATCGATTTGAGACCGGTGGCGAAAGTCAGTCCCGCTTGCTCGTTGGTTTGAATCTGATTAATCGAAGGAAAGACGTACTCGACCGGGTCTTCAATAGTCATGACGTTTCGAGCCACGTCACTGATTTCGGTGAGCGACGCATAGAGAGTGGTGGTCTTTCCACTACCCGTTGGTCCCACGCACAACACCATGCCGAAGGGACTACGAATCAACTTCGAATAGATCTGGTGAGTATCGGCCGGCATGCCGAGTTCGTCAATTCCGAGAACGGATCGGGTCTTGTCTAGTACTCGCAGTACGCACGTCTCGCCCCAGATAGTTGCGACAGTCGCCACGCGAACATCGATCTCTCGTCCGTCAACAATGGCGGTGAACTTTCCGTCTTGGGGACGTCGGCGCTCAACGATGTTCATGTCCGCCATGATCTTGATACGACTGACCAGACCGAGGCCCATTGCCGCGGGCAAAACCAAAACAACTTTGAGAACTCCGTCGACTCGGTTGCGCACGCGCACAATGTCGTCGGCCGGTTCAATGTGAATGTCCGACGCTCCGTCGCGCATGGCTTGGGACAAAATGCGGTTGACGACCTGAACAATCGGCGCGTTGTCCGCGGGTAGATCGGTCGTCGTAGCAATGGTTGTTCGACGAACCGGCTTGTCGTCCATCTCGAACTCTTCGACGAGTTCGGCAACGCCCATCAGCGCGTGGTAGTTCGAGTCAATCGCCCAGCGGATGTCACTGGTTTTGGCAATTGCCATGGTGACGTTCATTCCGCTGGCTTGGCTGAGCAGTCCCGCCAAACGCTCACTCGGCTCGGCGAC
>JANXTQ010000170.1 GCA_025352305.1 Actinomycetes bacterium | reverse complement strand
CCGATGCGACTTCAAACTATTGCTTACACATTGCTTACAGTAAGAACAGAAACGATTCGACAGCACCGAAAACCGTTGGAAAATAAGTGAGCCCGGAGGGATTCGAACCCCCAACCTTCTGATCCGTAATCAGATGCTCTAATCCGTTGAGCTACGAGCGCAGATCCGGCCGAAACCAGAATCTCCAGTCTACCGGTTGGCGAGTTTGGATTCAATTGGCCCCAATCCCGAGGCGAACTACTCAAATACTCCTGGGTCCTACGATTCGCACGTGACCTCCTCCTCCACCTCCTTTACCAACAGTCTTGACAAACTTCTCGATTCGGCCGAAGAGTCGATGATCGAACATCGCCACGATTTTCATCAGCACCCCGAGTTGTCGTTCGAGGAGATCCGAACAACGCAGGTCATTAGTCAACGTCTTTCTCAATTGGACTGGACCATTGAAAGATGCCCAACTCCGACCGGAGTCGTTGCCTCACTCGACACGGGCCGTCCGGGTAAGACCGTTCTCATACGTGCCGATATTGATGGACTTCCCGTTCACGAGGAACGGCAGTTGTCGTATAGGTCGGTGAGTGACGGGGTCATGCACGCGTGCGGTCACGACGTTCACACCGCCGCGCTGCTCGGTGTGGCGGACATTCTCGGTCAACGCCGCGAACAGTTGGTGGGCAAATACATTGCTCTGTTTCAACCAGCCGAAGAAGGTTTAGGGGGAGCACGCGCGATGATCGACGGTGGTGTGTTGGAGGATCATCACGTTGACTTCGTAATTGGTGGACATGTCACGTCGCTCGCACCGGTGGGACTCGTTGGTGCTCGCGCCGGAATCATCATGAGCGAAGCGACGGGTTTTTCCGTTGACGTCCTCGGTCAAGGTGGCCACGGCGCCATGGCCAGCGACGCCGGAAACGTCGTGCTCGCGGTGTCGGCCATTGCGCCACGACTCGCCGCCGTCGTCACCGATCTCAGCTACGAAGGAACGAACTGCGCGTGCAGTGCGGGCATTATCCACGCCGGCACCGCGGGCAACGTCGTTCCGCGAAGCGCCAACCTGAAAGGAACCCTGAGAACCTTTTTGCCCGAACAGCGCGTGGGCGCGCTCGCCCGGCTCGACGCACTGCTGGCGGAGATCTCCGAGCAGTACAGCGTCGAGTGCGTTCTCTCTCTTGGCGGACACACTCCGGCGGTGACCAATGACCCGTCGGTCACCGAACGATTCATGAAAAGTGCCGCGACGGTCGTTGATCCGGCTTACGTGTGGCAGATCCCGCCCGTCAGTCCGAGCGACGACGTGGCCGAGTTTTTAAAGATCGTTCCGGGTTGCTACGCGATGATTGGTGGGGCTCTCGAAGACGGTTCTAGTGCCACGCACCACAGTGGCGACTTCGCGGTGTCGGACAAGTCGCTGCGGGTGATGGCAGGGGTTCTCGCCGCCAGCGCCGTCGATCTCGCTCAGGGGTAAAAACTTCTCCACGCACCGAGCAGTGCGGGGTCATCTCTTTCAATGACGACCGCCACGTCGAGAGACTGGAAATCACGCGGCGAAAGCCGACGCGCATTTCCGCCCGCCACGTGAACGGTCGTTACGTCGTACTCAGCGCCAATGACGTCAATTGCCAACAGAACGTGAGAGAGCCAATCACTCTCACTGCGCCGTCGGGCGAGCTCACCCAGGAGCTCATCGAAGCTCGATCCTTCAACTAACTGTTCACTGCCAAAATCTCGGGACGCAGTCGCAACGCCGTCTTTGGCGAGTGCCACGCCACAGCCCGTTCCGAGCGTGAGGACCATTTCCATGCCGGGGCCAACGAGACATCCCCGCGCCGCCATGAGCGCATCGTTAGCTACGCGGATCTCGGCGCCGGTGGCTCGCTGCAGTTCGCCGGCCAAGTCAAAGCCGCTCCACTGAGTAAATAGCGACGGCTCTATCGGCGAGCCGGGTCCCGTCCGTCGAGCCAAATTCGCGGCGTCGACGACAAACCCATCGTCGAGGTCGCCCGGAAAGCCCACGCCAATGCGTCGAGCAGTGAGTTCGCCGCTGCGGTTGGCGATTACTTCGATCAACCGATCGGGCGAGCACGGCTTGGGCGTTGGACGTTTCACTCGTGATCCGAGAGCGACCCCTCCAACCGAGAAGAGCCGCGACTTGATGGACGTCGCTCCGACATCGATACAGAGAACGTCGCCGGCGCTCACCGCTGCAGCACTACCTCAAGTTCGGTTAGACCGCGCAAAACAATGTTGGGTCTATAGGTAATGGGACCCGTGACCTCAAAGGACGTGGTCGAGCGGATCAAGGTGTCGAGAACAACGTGAGCTTCGAGGCGCGCCAACGGTGCACCGAGACAGTGGTGAAGCCCAAAGCCGAAACCAATCTGAGCGTTGGGATCGCGGGTGAGATCCAAATTGGTGGGATCGCTAAAAACCAAAGGATCACGGTTCGCAGCGCCGAGCAACAACATTGCAAAACTGCCGGCTGGCAAGGTTTGCTCCCCAATGGTGAACGGTTCAAGGAGGGTTCGCCCCGTTAACTGGACGGGAGAGACCATGCGAAGAAGTTCATCAACGGCGGCGCGATCGACGCCACGTTCGCGCAACCGGTTCTGTGCGTCGCGGTCCTTACTCAACGCGAGAATCGACCCCGAGATGAGGTTCATCGTCGTTTCATGACCGGCCACGAGCAACAAGATCGCCGTTGACAACAGCTCTCCTTCGCTTAGTTGATCGGTCCCGTCACGCACGGCGACCATGGCCGACAACAGATCGTCGCCCGGATGAGCGCGTCGTTGCGCAAATAGTTCGGAAAAGTACTCAATGAAGTGAAGCAGTGCTCCGTCACGTTGTGCTCGGTCATCGGCACTGAGTAGAAAGTCCGGATCGAGTCCGCGCGCCAAGAGCGCGGACTGATTTTGAAAGGAGTCGTGATCACTGGCGGGAATCGCCAACATCTCGCAAATCACCGCGACGGGAATGCTCCACGCCACCTGCTGCACTGCGTCAAAGGGCTCACCGTCGAGGTGCGGGGCCACTGACTCTTTCGCTAATTGGGTGACAAAGGGCGTTAGCTCGGCGACGCGGCGGGGCGTAAAAGCACGCTGGACCAAGGAGCGAAGTCGAGTGTGGTCTGGGGGATCGCGAAATAGAAACGGCCGATTATCTTCACCACCCGCGCGAATCTGTTCGCGCTCGGCCTGGCGCTGGTCATCTTCAAAGACGCGCACCTGGTTGTTCGCATCAGCCTTCAGTGAGTCCGAGGACGCACTGCGGTGACGAAGCACGTCGAGGCAGTCGGCGTGGCGCGATATCACCCAATAACCATCGGGCGTTCGATGAACCGGAGCGCGTTCGCGGATCTCGTCGAACATCGGACCCGGTTCGAGCGACCATCTCGGATCGGAGGGATCGTAAAAGACCATCGCTGAACAGTAACCGTGTCATCTCACGTAGCAACGCGACGGCGCAGCGAACGACTTCGCCACCACGGTCGTAGTCGGGTTCGCATCACTGCTCGTCGTCCGCTAATGAGTGCTGCCGAACCGGCCGGCCACATTCGTAGTGGGGCGCTGCGTTCATCGGCCGGAGCCAGTTCGGGCAGATAGGTAGTCACGCGTGGATCGAGCAGGCCGCCGAGCACGAGACGACTCGCGTGATTGTTCACAATCGTGGCGGCTCGCTCCCCCCAGCGACCTTCGATCTGAGCAAAATCTTGAAACACGCTGAGCAGGGTGATGCCCAGTCCCCGTCCGGTCGCCGCCAACTGATCTAAATCGTCCAGCGGTGCGACCGCGGCGGCTTCGTCGAGCACGAAGAGCACCTCGCACGCCGTGGCGTCGTCGACTCGGCGGTGCTGCTCGGCGACGAGGGACTGAAGAACTCCGCGAAAAACTCCCTCGTAGCGACGTTGATCGTGTCGTGGAGCAACGAGGTATACGGTGCCGGCGTCGAGCACTCCGGCGAGTTGCGCCAACGGTTGACGCCGCTGCCACGCGGACAACATCGCTTCGACGGTCGTCATCACCGCGTCAGCGGTGCGAGCTTCGTGACTCGCGAGCGCACGCAACGTGCGATTCGCGTCGGGGTCAGTCGTGGGCTGAATTTCATCACAGCCCTCTCGACGTTCGACGTCGGCCAGAAGATCAAAGACGTCCTCACCGCGCTGCTTGGTGCGCAGAGCTAACGCCGCAAAGACCTTGACCGCGAGAGCGTTCCAAAACTCACTTTCCGCACTCGCGCGCGCCCGTTCGCCCACGACGAGATCGCGAGCTACTCCGAGAGCGTCGTGATAGTCACTGACAAATTCGAGGGGGTCCCACGTGGCCCCACTGCGATGGCCCGGTTCAATCTGCACGACGGGGCCGTGCGCGCTTCGCCACTTGCTGGTTAGTTCCACCACGTCGCGTTTGACACTGGTCACGACAACCGGACCGGACCATCGCAGTATTGCGGGCACCACAACGCCCGAGGTTTTGCCCACTTGAGTCGGTCCGACTACTAACAGCGAATGTCCCGCAGCTAAGGCGAGTTGGGGACCCAGCGACACATGTTTAAAGGTGCGTTGGCCCAACAGGGGCCGATGCGAGCGCGTCACCCGCGACTGTCGCGCATGGCGGCGTCGGTATCGATCACTCGTAGGTCGCGCGGGGTCGGTTCGAGTCGCACGATTGATCGCGACGCTCCGTAGCGAATGAGCGCGCGACCCCGAGTGAGCTCGGTGACGACCTGGCGTTCGCGTGGATGAAGGGCCAAGACTTCCTCGAGCAGTGCGAGTTCGCCCGGGTCTTGACGAAACAGCACGGTCGTATCGCAGTCGCGAAGGATGCTCGTGACCTTGGCCCGCTGAGCGGATCCTTCGTCGGCCGCGGCGTACGCATCACTCCAACGGTGCAGCACGAGAACGTGCGACGTAGCCCGCGCTCGCGCGAGCTTCCACGAACCTTGCAACCAGTGCGCCACGCGAGGGTCGCTGAGCAGTGCCCACGCTTCATCGACTACGAGATACCCCGCTCCGTCACGCGTCGCGAGGTAGCGCCGCGCTACCGCCATCGCGGCGAGTCCCGTCACCACAAAGTGATCGGAGTTCCATGCTCGTGACAGGTCCAAAACAACGAGCCCGCCGTCGGGCACGACCGGTTCGCCCTCACCGTCAAAGAGCCCCGACAGGTCACCATCCACGAAACGGCGAAGAGCAAAGGCCAGGGTCCGTTGCGCGTGAGGTTGAGAGTCACGCAAATGTCCCGACAGGGCGTGAGCGAGGTGTGCCAGTGGCCGACTTACCGGGTCCGCCATTGCAGTACTCCACGTTGTCTCAAGCCAGTAACGCTCCTCATCACTGAGCGCCACACCGCGCGACGCACCGATCAACGTTTCGACGAGCGCGAGGTCGTCGCGGCGATCGCCACTGAAGGGACTGCACCACGACGTCGCTCCCGCGCCCAACTCGATTACTTTGCCACCCAGTTCGTTGGCTAATTCGGCGTACTCGCCCTTCGGATCCATCACCACTGCGCAGCGGCCTTCGCTCAGGCCCCGTGCGAGCAGCATCTTGACGATGGTGGACTTGCCCGTGCCAATGGCGCCCGTCACCAAGAGATTGGGATTGGTCACGATGCGCTCGTCGTAAGCCGAAAATGGATCAAAGACGAAACTGCTGCCTTGCTCGCAGCTGCCGAGCGCTTCTCCAACGAGCCCGGTGCCCGCGTCGTGCAGCACGCTGCGAACGCAACTCACTTGAGACGACGTAATCCAGCGCTTCATGATCGCTGCGCCCCCGGGGATCCCGGCAGTTGAGCACAGAGCCACAGAGCGTGGCGACCGTTTCCGCGCTCCAGACGCGTCGCGACTCGATGAGCGTCTTCGCGCAGGGCCAGTGCGGCTCGTTCCAACTCTCGTCGTGTACCCGCGCGCAACGTAATGAACACCTGGACCTGACAGAGCGCTCGCCCGAGCGCGACGTCGCGTTCACGATCGCTCAACAGTTGCGTCGACGCATCCGTGCTGGCGCGTTGACGAAATCCACCGAGGCCCGCGAGAGCGACATTGGCGCGCCAGCGATGCAGGTGTCGTCCCACCACCGAGTTCGATCGTTGAGCAGCCACGACGTGAATGACCACGGACGCCTCGCGCCCCGAACCAAAGGGCATCAAGGATCGAAGTACCGATTCCGTTCTCTGGGCCCGTGAGGCCACGACGGAAAAAATGGCCATGACTTCGTGGGCGTTGCGCAAATAACTCCACCGCTCCAACACCCACGGCGAGGCGACGTCGAAGGCGCTCGCGTCACTCGAGAGGTGTGAACGAGCGGGCCGGGTTCCGGCCGGCAGAGCCAGCGTGCTCGTCGAGCCCTGCGGCGAGGTTGTCAGATGCCAGGTCACTGTCCCGCCGCCTTCGGCCGCCATTCGCTCCAGTAGCGCCGACATGTCGGAGTCGAGCGTCCGGTCACCTCCACTCAGGTCCAGTCGACCGCGGTGAACGAACTCGTAGAGATCCACTTCACTTCGCCCTCGAGCGCAAATTGTGCAGCGCTGGCCGGTGCTCGACACGGACAGTTTCGTCCAGTTCGAGCGAGCCACATATTTGAGTAGTCGGGCCACGCAGTGCGAGCCGGTTCGCTGCGCGGGACCGACCGCACCGGCAAAGCAAGCAACGCTCATCAGTGCGACAACAACTTCTCGTCCCGGCAGGACCAAGAATCCGAGTGCGCACGCAGATCCAAGGCCAATCGATACGTTGCGCGCTCGCGCACTGCGAATGGCCGTCGCCGACGTTGCCTGCGCCGAAAATGGACCCACGTCACTCATCGAAGTGCCAACCCATCACCGGTCCGTGCTCATCTTCATAAAAAGCCGGTTGGCCACCTCGAAGCAGGGGTTCACCAATAGGCGCCACTGGAGTTGGTCCACCACGAGGGGGGAACTCGAGTTCTCCCTCTCCCTCCCACATGGGAATTCCCCAGTCTTCGGCGAGAGGTGGCGGACCCATGTCGGGAACTCCCTTCATCATGGCCGCGCCTTCAACGCCTGCGCTCGTCGCACGCTTAACGCCGGCGCTGGCGCGCTGGCGAAGTCCGTCGAGCGCGTGCAGAGCCGACAACTCAACGAGGGGAACAATGCGCAGCAATGTAAACGGAGCCACCACCGCCAAAAGACACACCGCTACGCCGGTGATGATGACCAGTATGGAGTCGGACTGGACCGCCTGGACCCCGAGTGACAGCGCAACCACAATTACGAATTTGCTCAGGGCGATTGCCACGAAAGTTTCGACGAGGCGGATCGACAGCTTGCGTAGCGGGCTCCAAAGAGCCGAAGCAAAAACAATCGGAGCGAACGCGATCAGCAACGCCAGCACGGCATTTCTGACCACCAGTTCAAACCACAACATCATCGCTCCGAGCACTTCGAGCAACGCCAGAACTAAAACTGCGAACGCCGGAGTTGGCCCAGGAAATAGCGACGCCTCGGTGCTCAGCGTGGACAGTGCCTTACCAGCGTGCGCCGAGGCGCCCGAACAGAGTGCGTCGACAATTCCGAGCACGAGTTGGGCCAAGGGCCGCGCGCCAAAAACACCGAGAACGATCAGGGGGGCCGCGACCAACGTGTCACGCACAAGAGTTCCTGGGTCAATTCGACGCAAGGAACTGAGCACGTTCGCCACGAGCGCAATGAGGGCCACGAGGGGTGCAATGGCCAACATGCTCGAGTATTCGCCGTTCGCGGCCCTGATGACCACGGTCGGATCGCTCGTCGTTGACAGCCATGAGCCCAACGTGTGCCACGCCCAGTCGCCACTCGCCGCAATCCAACTCGCCGCACCGGCAATAAATGCGCTGAAGGTGAAACCGGCAACACTCTTAATGGCACAGAGCGGTCCGAGCAAGCACGCCGCCAGCATCAGTGAGCGCCGTGGCCGGTATTAAAGAAGAAGTTGATAATCATCGGCGCCGCCCCAATGAGAACCGCCGAGAGAATCGCCGTGGCCACGGCACGGCGACCGGCCATGGACTGTTGCATATTTTGGCTGTGAGACCCAAAGGCCCACAAGGCCGCACCAATAACTAACGCAATCAGCGAGCCAATCAACGCCCAGCCCGCAAGTCCGTTGGCGAGGCTCTGCAGGGCGGCGGAGCCGGGCAAGTCAGTCGGCGTGGGATTCAAATTAACTTTGGCGAAATACATGGGGCCTCCTCGGCACGTAGTGGTGGGGCGACGCAACGGTCGCGGCGCGAGCGATCTGGTGTCGTCTGAAAGGATGGCTAGGTGCTTCTTTTAACTCCCCTCAACCCCGTGGCCCACTGGCCGTCGTACGCGATCTATGGATCGGGAGCCGGCGCGTTACTGCTCGGAATTTTCTTCGGCACCATGTGGGGCCGTCGGCGCGGACATCGCGCGATTGCTCAGCGACTGACGGCGCTCGGTACGCGCCTCGGAGTGGTTCAGCCCAATGACGACGGTCGCGTAGAGACCGCTCTGAGCTTTCTCGAAGAGGTCACCGGCGCCGCGACGATTGCGGTGACCGAGTCCAGCGCCGACGCCATTCGCCTGCGCCGGTCACTGGACACCCTGCCCCTGGGTCTGGTGCTGTGCGACGAAGCCGGCACTGTGATCTATCGCAACTCTCAGGCCGAGGGACTCATGACCAATCGTTACGGCGACGCTTTAGCGGCCCAGGCCGTCACTGAGTTGCTCGACGAAGGCTGGAGAAACGGTCTCGCCGATCGCACGATTGATCTCTACGGTCCGCCCCGGCGAACTCTCACCATTAAGGCAACGGTCATTGACGACGGACGCCGACCGCTCGGCGTGCTCGCATTAATTGAGGATGTCTCGGAGCGTCGCCGACTCGAAGAGATTCGTCGTGACTTCATTGCCAACGTCAGTCACGAACTGAAAACTCCCATGGGTGCACTCGGACTATTGGCCGAGACTTTGCAGTACGAACACGACCCCGTGATTGCCGAGCGCCTCGCCGCACGAATTCACTCCGAAGCGTTTCGGGTGAACCGAATTATTGAGGACCTTCTCGATCTATCTCGCCTCGAGAGTGAAGGTGCACCGGCGCGCGAACCCGTCTTAGTGAGCCTCTTCGTCGCTGAAGCAATGGAGCGAATCCGTACCGCGGCCGAGCAGCGTTCGGTGGTCCTGAGTTTCGCTGAACCGGACTCCTCGCTGCTCGTGACCGGAGATCGACGCCAACTGGTCTCAGCGGTTCACGCACTGTTAGAAAACGCCGTCACCTACTCTCCCGCGGGCGGCACCGTGATACTTCGAAC
>JANXTQ010000168.1 GCA_025352305.1 Actinomycetes bacterium | reverse complement strand
GCCGAAACTCACCGAGCACGCCTGGCCCGGAACGGCGATCTGTGACTGGTTAAGTGTCATGCAAAGCGATGCGGTGAATCTTCACCCTGAAGCGGTCACCTTGACCTTCGTCGGAAACAAGTTCACGTCCTGCATTGCGAGCGCGGCCAAAATAGGAAACGCGGCGATCGCCGCGCAGTACGCAGCGGACCTAACGAGCGCGATCAACATCTTCTTAAAGGCTGGAACTAGGTACATTTTTGTTTACGCGAGTCCCGCCGGACCGGCGGGCGAAGAGCCCTACGACGCAATGATTCGCAGCGCCGAGAAAATCGCGGTCGCTCAAATCAATAAGGCGAACGTGAAGTGGATCAACGCTGGTGACGCGGTGAACGATCCCGTCACGGGCGCCTACACCGTGACTCGGGCGTGCGTCTCCTACGAAATTGCTCACCACCTCTGTAGCGGCCCCGTGATCAACCAAGTTCGCACGAACGTCGTTCGGGTGAAGGGCGACGTGCACTTTTGTACCTGGCCGTGGCCCAAGGGCTTTTTTTGTCCCGGTTCCTGGCGTTACGCCAACTCGGAGGTAACGGCACTGATGCACGCCTTTAAGTGGGGTCCCTTGCCGCCCAGTGGATACAAGGGCAACTAGGCATGAACAACGATTGGGTGCGCCCGGTAGTTCACTTCGAGATTGAGGCCCTCGACCCCGACACGTTGATTCCCTTTTATAAAGAGATGTTCAACTGGGACCCGTCGGAGGGGTTCATTAGAAACTTTCCAGCCGGCCTCGGCGGACCTGAACCCGGGCCGGCCGGACATTTTCGTCAAAGCCATCGAAGTGGCGTCACTCTGTACATCCAGGTTCGAAGTTTGGAGGAGTCCCTCGAGCGCTGCGTTGAACTCGGAGGAACCACGACGCTCGAACGATTCCAGATCCCCGGTGGTCCGGCGATTGCCGGAATTACCGATCCCGAAGGCAACCCGATCACCTTGGTCCAGCAGTAAATCAGTCGAGCGTGAGGAAAATCTTTCTCTCGTATGTAGCGCTGTCCACGCTCTCTCGCCACCGGTCCACAACCTCGCCAGCACACTCGGCCTCCGCGTCAGCAGCGCAGTTCCACCACGTTTCAATGAGCCACGCGTGGTCGGCGCTTCGAGCAGTAGTGCGTCGCACTAAACCCGGGCGGTTCAGATAACTCCATTCGGTCAGTTGCTCATCGAGCACGGTGAAGCTCTCGTCACTGAGGTCGCGTCGAAGAACGAATGTCTCAATTTCAATCGCGCTCACGGCAGCGCCCGCGTGGCGGCGGAGCGGCTGTGACCATCCAGAGTGAGCAGTGCGCCGTAAAGTTCGGGGCGACGATCTCGAAATAGTCCGAAGCTCGCTCGTGCCGTAGCCAGTTCATCCAGATCGAAGGTGGCCGTTAGAACTTCGGCGCTACTTCGATCCGCTTCGGCCAGTTTTTCTCCGGTGGCGTCGCAGATAAAACTGGAACCGTAAAAAGTGATCTCGCTCGTTTCGGCGCGCTCGAGACCAATGCGGTTCGACGCAATGACCGGAACCATGTTCGCGGCCGCGTGACCCGCCATCACCCGCTGCCAATGTCCACTCGAATCGAGCGACGGATCCTGGGGTTCTGAGCCAATCGCGGTTGGATAACAGAGAATCTCCGCGCCGAGCAACGCCATTGACCGTGCGCACTCGGGAAACCACTGATCCCAACAGATCCCGACTCCAACGACGCCCACCGCTGTTTCAAAGACCCGAAATCCACTGTCACCCGGTGAGAAGTAGTACTTCTCTTGGTAACCGGGACCATCGGGGATGTGACTCTTGCGGTAACTACCCAGAATGCGACCATCACTGTCGGCCAGAGCTACGGAGTTAAAAAAGCTATTACCGGCCCGTTCAAAAAATGAGATGGGCAGCACCACCGATAACTCTTTAGCCAGCGCGGCAAATCGCTTCACGACCGACGAACTGTCCAATGTTTCAGCGAGTTCGAAGAAGCCGGAGCGCTCCTGCTGACAGAAATAGGTTGTCGCGAAAAGTTCCTGCAACAAAATCAGTTCAGCACCCTGGCGTTGAGCGTTTCGCACTGCGGCCTCGGCTTGATCAAGATTCTTTGCGACGTCTGACCCGCAGGCCAACTGCGTCGCGGCGACAGAGACGCTGCGCATCTACTGCGGCTGCTGCATCGTGATGCAGTGAACGCCCCCACCGAGTGCAAACAGCGCCCGGGCGTCCACGCCCTTCACGGTTCGCTCCGGCATGACGCTTCGTAGCGTGGCCAATGCCGCTTCGTCGGCGGGGTCGTTGAATGTTCCGACAATCAGTCCCCCGTTAACGAAATAACTATTGACGTAACTCCAGTCGCAGATCCGTCCGTCGACGTCCGTGCGCTGCGGAGCTACTAGCGCGACGGCCTCGATCCCGGCGGCGGTCAACGTCGCTTCAATGGCGCGCGAGGTGGCGTAGTCGGGATGATCGATGTTTCGTTGGTCGTGAAACACCGCCACGCCGGGAGAAACGAACTTGGCCAACAGATCGACGTGTCCGCGCGTGGAGAACTCGAGGTAGTCACCGGCGAGTCCGCGATCAAACCACGTGACACTGTTCGCGCCGAGCGTGTCGTGAAAAATCTTCTCCACGTCCGCCTCGACTAATGAAGGATTGCGCTCCGGGTCTAGCTGGACCGTGCGTGTCGCGAGCAGCCGGCCAGTTCCGTCCACTTCCATAGCGCCGCCCTCGTTGACGAATTCGGTGCGGAATCGCTCGATTCGGAGTTTTAGTGCCACGTTCTCGGCCAGTGCGTCGTCGTGTCCCCAGGTCGCCCACTCCTGCATTCCCCACCCGTTAAAAGCCCAGTCGACCGCCAACAGCGTGCCGCCGGAATTTTTCACGAACGCCGGCATGGTGTCACGCGCCCAGGCGTCGTCCAGGTTCACGCGCATCCAGTCGACGCTGTCTTTGAGCAACAGTTCGGCGTCGGCGCGATCCTCCGCGCGCACCATCATCGTCACCGGTTCGAACTCGCTTATTGCCTGCGCAACGCTGGCCCACGCCGCTCGCGCGTCGGCGAGCGAACCCGCTTCGTTGTACGCCGCGGGAGGAAACGCCATCCACGTTCTTTCGTGCTGCTCCCACTCGGCCGGCATGGCGAAGCCTTGATCGAAGGGGGTCGGGTCACTCACGGTCTGCTCACTCACGCAACAAAACTAATCAGTTCGCGCGCTGGATACCTAACGCTGTTCGATGAGGTCCATATAGTCGTCACGCCACAGGTCGAAGTACTCCTCGGGCAGTAAGACCGCGTGCGTGGGCTCCAGTGCCTCGACGAATCCCCGTTCGTGACTGACGGCCACAATTGTTCCTCGCCAACTTCGCAGCATGACGCCGACCGCCTCCACACTGGCGGGGTCCAAGTTGTTGGTGGGCTCGTCGAGCACGAGAAGGTTGGCGTCCGAGCTGGCCATGATCGCCATGGCCAGTTTCGCTCGTTCGCCACCGGACAACGTTCCGGGCAACTGGTGCGCGGCGGAACCTTTCAGTCCAAAGGCGCCGAGCAAACTACGTCGCTGCACTTCAGTCACCACGGTCGCGTTGGCCAAGTGCTCGAGGGCGGTCTTGTCGGGGTCTAACTGTTCGTGTTCCTGAGCGAAGTACCCCATCGTGACGTTCGCGCCCAACTTCACTGATCCCGTTTTCGGCGTCTGGG
>JANXTQ010000154.1 GCA_025352305.1 Actinomycetes bacterium | reverse complement strand
GCCGTGGACCGCGTCCATCGCATTGGCCAAAACAAGAAGGTCATGGTCTACCGCCTCGTCGCAAAAGAGACAATCGAAGAAAAGGTCATGGCCTTAAAGGGCAAGAAGGCAGCGCTCGTAGCGAGCGTTCTCGACGGCGGTGGATTCGAATCGGGCGCAATGACCGCGAATGACATCCGTGCGATGCTCGATTGAGTCGCGACTGTTGTACGCAACGAAATGCCCACTGAGTCACGATTGACAGCCCCACGCTCGGTCGATCAATTTTTGTGCTCGAACTCTAAAAACGGTCACTGCAGACCAGCCGTAGATGGTGCTCCCGATTGACACTGAGAGTTGTTCGCTTCTTCGCCGTGGCCTCATCCTCGGTACGACACGTGCGGCGAATTACGGGCATTGCTCGGTAGTCGGCAGAGTCTGCCCGGCTCAAGTGGCCTCGTTTCACTCACTATTTTCCGGGTGGTAGCGAAACTCGCTTTCGAACTACCTGATCGAGGCTGAGAAGAACTTCAAGAAGTTCTTGACAACTTATAGAACTCTAGGTAACATCTAGTAGTTCTCAAAGAGCCCACGAGCGCCGAATCGAGAGGGGCAACATGAAATTTGTTATTGGTGGTCGCACTCTCGATACCAATTCGTCCGCCGTCATCTCCTCGGTCGAGGGCCTCGAACCAGACTCCATCCGCAAGCACCAGGTCGACGTTGCCGGGGTGCAGTTTCCGCCCAAACAAGTACTCGGCGCAGTCTCGGGCTGGGATCGCCAGTCATTTACGACTCAAGAAGCTCGCCGCGTCCTGGAAAAACTGGGATTTAAGTGTCGTCGAATTCGTGAGGACTCGCATTCAGAAGAGATCGAGTCTGACGAGGACGTTTCGAGCGACGAACTCGACACGGTTCGCGCTGCGCTGGATGTAGTGAATTTGGCCGTCGCCGAGCTTGCTCGACGAGTGACGGCACTTGAAGAGAGGCGGTAACCATGTTTAATCCTGAACACACGTTGGTCGCGACTTGGGAAATGACCGACGGCCATCTCTGTCGTGCCTGGTGTCCCTCAAATGAATCGGACTGTTCACACGAGGCGGGATCCATGAGCGATTTCAACGCCGAGTTGATGACGTGGCTCGCGCCGTATTCGGCCGCGGCCCGTCTAATTTAAACTCGCTCGGCCAGCGACTCAAGGTAGTAGCGAATCTGTATTGCAACAGCGGCGCCTTCACCTACTGCAGATGCGAGTTGCTTGGTTGATCCCGCTCGAACGTCACCCGCGGCAAAAACGCCTTCCACGTTGGTTTTGAAACTGTGATCGGTTTTAATAAATCCGCGTTCGTCGGTTGTCAACATGTTGGCGAGAAAGTCAGTATTGGGATCGAGTCCAATGAAAACGAAAGCTCCCGACGTTTCGTGCGTCTCCGTGGTGCCGTTGTGTTCGAGAGTGATCGAAGCTAGCTTTCCATCGGACGTCGGGTTGAATGATTGGACCGAAGTGTCTAATTTGACCGACATCTTGGGATGTTCCAACACTTTGTCCTGAAGCAGCCGGCTTCCGGTGAGCGCTGGTGCAGCCTGTACGACGGTCACGTGATCGACGAACTGGGTGAGAAAGAGACCCTCTTCTAATCCGCTGTTGCCGCCGCCCACAATGGTCAGGTCGGCGGCACCTTTATAAAACGGTCCATCGCAAGTGGCGCAAAAATGTATGCCCGCACCAATGAGGTCACTTTCACCCGGCGCATCGGTCCTCCGGTAGGTCGATCCCGTGGCGATAAGCACCGCGGGAGCGCTGACGCTTTCTCCGGTAGATAGGGCCACATCGACCCGAGGACCCTCAGGCGTGATGGCGGTGACGGCGACGGCTTGCAGGATTTCCACGCCGTAACGCTGAGCTTGGCGCGTCATGCGATCGGCTAACTCAGCGCCACCCACTCCGTCGGGAAATCCGGGGTAGTTGTCGAAACGTTCGGTGACGCCGGCCTGACCACCGGGTGCCGAGCGTTCGATGATCAGTACTTTCGCATTTTCGCGAGCAGCGTAAATCGACGTGGTGAGTCCGGTGGGACCGCCGCCAATAATGATGACGTCGTACTCCGCACGTTGCGCGGAGCGAACGAGTCCCACTTTGTCGGCCAACTCGTCGTTGGACGGCTCGGCGAGAAATGTCCCGTCGGCAAAAACCAGCGTGGGGATGATTCGCTTGCCGCCGTTTAATGCTTCAACGTCGGCCACCCGCTCGGGATGCGTCTCTAAATCAATCCACGTGAACTCAATTCGGTGTGTCGTCAGAAAGCTCTTTGCTCGTCGACAGTCCGGGCACCACGTTGCGCCGTAGACAGTGAGTTGATCGGGCGTTGGTGGTGTTGGCATCTCTGTACGTTAGAGATTCAGCCCGAGTGGCGAAGCCCAAAGCGCGTTGTTGTGCCACAATCACCTGCGACGAAGGGACACAATGAAGATCGAGAACCGAATTACCCAACTACTGGGCATCGATCGTCCGATTGTTCAAGCCCCGATGGGTTGGATCGCGCGAAGCCAGTTAGCGAGCGCGGTATCTAACGCGGGAGGCCTCGGAATCATCGAAACATCGTCGGGCGAACTCGACAACGTGAAGGCCGAAATCGTCAAGATGCGCGAGTTGACGACGAAACCTTTCGGCGTCAATATCGCTCAAGCTTTCGTTCGTGATCCGCACATTGTGGACTTTGTCGTTGGTCAAGGCGTGCAGTTCGTAACAACATCAGCGGGCGATCCCACGAAGTACACCTCAGCGCTGAAGGATGCTGGTCTCACCGTTTTTCACGTCGTACCGACACTGAAAGCAGCGATGAAGGCAATTGCTGCGGGAGTTGACGGGCTGGTGGTTGAAGGGGGAGAAGGCGGCGGATTCAAAAGCCCCCGCGACGTCTCGACCATGGTGCTTCTTCCACTGGTGTGCAGTCACGTGGACGTTCCCGTCATCGCGGCCGGTGGCATTGTCGACGGGGCCACCATGGCCGCGGCGTTCGCCCTGGGCGCCGAAGGTGTGCAGATGGGTACGCGAAT
>JANXTQ010000131.1 GCA_025352305.1 Actinomycetes bacterium | reverse complement strand
TTCATCGTCACGTTCAACTATTTCGCGCGGGGGGTGAAGAAGCGCTAGTTCCGAAGAAGCGTGGGCCAGCAGTCGCAAAGAACCAGACGTCGCTGGACCTCGAAGACGAGATCGTTGGTTGGCGCAAACTGCTGAACGAAGACGGCCTCGACGCCGGTGCGGCCACGATCAAGTTCCACCTGGCTAAAACCCACGCGGTGGTTCCCAACGTTCGAACTATCCACCGCGTGTTGATGCGCCGCGGATTCGTGACGCCCGAGCCGCACAAGCGTCCGCGCAACAGTTGGATCCGGTTCGAGGCCGCGCTTCCCAATGAGACCTGGAGGTCCGACATGACTCACTGGCAATTAGACGACGGGACCAAGGTGGAGATTGTCAACTTCATTGACGACTACAGCCGCGCCGTGCTCGCCAGCGTCGTCGTGGCCGTCGCGACGGCACGCGACGTGGTTGCAATCTTCTATGAATCCGCTGCCCTTTACGGACTCCCGGCCAGCGTGCTCAGTGACAACGGCGCCATCTACACCGCGTCATATCGCGGAGCGTCAACCGGACTCGAGATCGATCTCGCGGCGCTCGGGATCACCTTTAAACACGGACGTCCCTATCACCCCCAAACTCAGGGCAAGATCGAACGGTTCCACCGGACCCTAAAAAAATGGCTACGCCAACAACCCGCGTGCGCATCCATCGCCGCGCTGCAGGAACAGATCAACCGCTTCGTTCTCTATTACAACGAAGAGCGTCCCCACACCGCGCGCGGCTGTGCACCCATGAAGGCGTGGCGCGCGCTCGAACGAGCAACGCCGGTGCTCGACGGACAACGCGTGCTCGCCACAACGAAGGTCCGTCATGACAAAGTCGACAAGACCGGCACCGTCACCTTGCGTCATCGTTCCAAGCTGCATCACATAGGAGTGGGACGAGCACACCGGGGTCGCCGAATTCTGATTTTGGTGGCTGATCTCGACGTGCGCATCATCGACGAAGACGCTAAAAAACTCCGTCACTTCACCCTTGATCCATCGATCGACTACCAGCCGCTTCGATTAGATATTGTCTGAGGGTTCACTTGTCCCAGAAAATCTGTCACATTACAAAGTGGGCGCTGGGGTGTGCAGGTTCACGACCTTGTTCATATATGAGTCGGGACATCGTTCATACGAATGACAACGATGAGAGATGTCCAAATCTCGAGTCATTGTTCTGTCAGTTGTTCATCAGGGACTGACCAAAGCGCAAGCTGCGGCGCTCTACGGAGTGTCGTGGCGTTGGGTGCACACTCTCGTCACTCGCTACCACGAAGGTGGCCTCGAGGCGGTTGATCCGCGAAGTTCACGGCCCGCAAACAGCCCCCATGAGATGAGCGCGCAGGTGCGTCAACACATTGTTGCGCTGCGACGTGATCTCGTGAGCCAAGGACTCGACGCCGGGCCGATCACCATTGCGTGGCACTTGGAGTTGTGGGGCTTTAGCGCACCGTCAACGTCGAGCATCCGTCGGGTGCTCGTGAGCGAAGCGTTAGTGACACCCGAGCCAAAGAAACGACCGAAGTCCTCGCTACGACGTTTCGAAGCCGCCCAACCGAACGAAACGTGGCAGTCGGACTTCACGCACTGGCGACTGGCCGATAACACGGACGTGGAGATCATTAACTGGCTCGACGACCACTCACGTTTCTTGCTCTCGATGGTGGTCTTCTCGCGCGTGAACGGTCCCATTGTGGTCGAGACGTTCTTTGATTGCGTGGAAAAATACGGGGCTCCGGCCTCGACGTTGACCGACAACGGGGTTGTTTACACCACACGACTGCTGGGCAGTCGCAACGCCTTTGAACACGTTCTCGCTCAGCTCGGAGTGAAACAAAAAAACGGAAAACCGAATCACCCTCAGACCCAGGGCAAGATCGAACGGTTTCACCAGACGTTGAAAAAGTGGCTGCGCGAACAGCCCTCGCCACAGACACTTGAAGAGCTCCAGGAGCAACTGGACCGCTTTCGCGAGATCTACAACGAGCACCGTCCGCACAAGGCGCTGCAGCGGCGCACTCCTGGCACTTCTTATCGCGCAACTCCGAAGGCCACGTCCGGTTCCGCGCTGCTCAACGAATACCGAGTTCGTTACGACACGGTTGACCGCTTCGGCAAAATCACCTTGCGTCACGCGGCAATCGTGCACCACTTAGGAATCGGGCGCGAGCATGCACGCGCCAAAGTTCTGATCTTGGTCGATGAGACAACCGTGACTGTTACGCGCCTCACGACCGGCGAAATTCTCTCTCAGCATCAGATCGACGAGACCAAGAACTACTGGCGAAATCATCTGCGTCAACCGTGACGAGGGCCGCTCTAAATGTGAACAATGTCCCGACTCATATGTGAACGATGTCCCGACTCATCACACGGTGGGCGCTGAGGGACTCGAACCCCCGGCCTGCTGGTTGTAAACCAGCTGCTCTAACCAACTGAGCTAAGCGCCCGACTTGACAATTCTAGAGGGTTCCGGCTTTAAGGAATATTTCCAGCAGCGTCTGTGAGGAAGCGAACAAGGGGCGTCGGCCATCTCTAGCAGTCGTAATCAATTCGTTCCCGTCATACTCTGCAACCACTGCCCCGGCTTCCCTTGCGATCAGCAGTCCGCCGAGGTAGTCCCACGGATGAAGTGTCGATCGTTGCGCAACGGCGTAAACATCAAGGGAACCGTCAGCGACGAGACAACATTCGAGACTCGCCGCACCCAGCGCGCGAATCTGAGACCATCCCAAGTGTTGTTTGGGCCATCCAGAAAAAGCGACCAATGCTTCACCCAATTCAGTTTGAGAGCTGGCCGCTATTTTCTTGCCGTCCCGAGTCGAGCCTCCTCCTCGCACTGCTTCGAAGTGCGTCCCCGTCGCCTGATTGACGACGAGGGCTGAAACCAATTCGTTGTTTTTCAACACGGCGAAACTCGAGGCGTAAAAAGGAACGCCACGATCACAGTTGGTGGATCCATCGATCGGGTCAATGACCACCGTTAAGTCTCCACTTCCGGTGACCCCCGACTCTTCGCTCACCACGCAGAACCCCGCGGCGTGCAGGACCGCGAGACCCGCTTCGTCAGCGGCAATATCCAGGTGGTATTGGGTCTCTCGCACGCCCGAGTAACCACGACGCTCGTGGCCAACAATGGCCGCGCGTATTGCATCGGCGGCTTCTCG
>JANXTQ010000128.1 GCA_025352305.1 Actinomycetes bacterium | reverse complement strand
ACTCTGCATCACCGTTAGCCGCAGGTTCACGAATCCGGAACCGGAGTCGGCATCGCTGACGTAATGTCCTGCGCTGACGGTGACTCCCGGACGAATACATCGCCACAAGAATGAGTTACCTTCGTCGAGTTCCGTCACGGTCCACTGCGCCGTACCAAGTTTTGGCTGATTGATACTGACTCGGCTCCCCACTCGCAGGGGACCGTTGGTTAGTTTGACGACGGAGGAAACCGAAGAGTTCCACCGTGGCCACTGTTCAACGTCGCTCAGTAAGCTCCACACCCGCTCGCGTGAAGCATTGATTTCAATTGCAACGTCAAATTCCACAGTGCCCTTCCGACGACACCCATTATGTGATCACATTGACCCGAACAACGCGTTCCGACGTGGTGGTTGTTTGAGTGATTAGAAGCGTTACGGATTCCTTGCGGTGCCGTGGTTCACCGTGAATCACCTCGTGGAGATTTGGATCGTGAAATTCGAATACAAAGCAGTCGTGGGAGAACAATTTTGTTGGTTCTTAGGGACCACCATTGCAAATTGAGTCGGGTGTTGCTGGAAAATGGCCGTTTCCTCCAAAATCAAGTAACTGTTGATTTTCCGCCCCTCCATCAGTAATATTGCCCACAGCGAACATGTTGTCGGAGGATTCGCGACCGCAAGTGATGTGAGTTTCCTTCAGCGTTTCGCGCCGTCTCACCAAGAGGAGCCCACCACGATGTCCACTTTGCGCCCAGTATCCACGCCCACGGCGGATGGAGCAATCTCTGACGTTTCCTCGCACGTAAGGCTCTATTGATGACTACTTTGCACCTATCTCGCGACGAGCGCGTCACGTCGATTCTGCAGGCGGCGTCGGAAATTGTGATGGAAAGCGGTGTCGAAGCGGCCACCATCACCGCCATCGCCACTCGCTCGGGCGTGTCTCGCCAGTGGCTCTACGACTTCTTTCCGGACGTAAACGCGATCTTTAGCGCCCTCTATGACGAGGTGCAACGTAAGTACTTCGCGAACGCTGACATTCCGGCCCCCAAGACAGCCTTTTTTGGCGACTACGTCAAGCAGCAGAGTTCGATCTACCTCACGATGCCCGTCGCCTTTGCCATGGTCACGAGCTATGCACTGAACGGAGGATCTCGTAACTCCTCGTCGGGCGCAGCCCTTCGCGCGATGATGATCCAATCCTTTGAGACGGACTGGGTCGACCCGTTGGTGGCCGTTGGCTTTGGCCGCGCTGAAGTCTTTGGAACCATATTGACTATCACGAACGCCGCGGTCGGTCTCAACATTGCAATTAACGAAGGACTCACCACCCACGACGTGGCGGAACGGCGTCTGCACGCCATTATCGACGCCATGATGGGCACCGCGTCCGAGCCGAGCTAACCCTGTCGCGCCACGGCGCGCGAACTCGTTAGCGTTTGGCCATGACGTGGTGGCAAGAGGCCGTTTTTTATCAGATCTATCCCCGGTCGTTTCTTGATACCGACGGCGACGGAGTCGGCGACCTCGAAGGAGTCCGGCGCAAGATTGGCTACCTCGTGGATCTCGGAATCGACGCGATTTGGATGTCGCCGATCTTCCCGTCACCCATGGCAGATTTTAGTTACGACGTATCGAACTACTGCGACGTCGACGCGACCTTTGGCACTCTCGAGAGTTTCGATCGACTCGTTGACGAGTGCCACGCCGCGGGAATCAGAGTGATTTTGGACTGGGTCCCCAATCATTCGTCGTCACAACACCCGTGGTTTATGGAGTCGAGATCAGCAACGACCAGCGAGAAACGCGACTGGTACGTGTGGCGCGACGTAAATCCGAGCGGGACACTGCCGAACAACTGGTTGCGCTCGTGGAGCGATGAACCCGCCTGGACACTGGACGCTCCCACCAATCAGTACTACCTGCACTGTTTCTTGCCCGAGCAACCGGATCTCAATTGGGCCAACGTCGAGGTTCGCCAAGCCATGGCCAACACCCTTCGATTTTGGCTCGACCGCGGGGTGGACGGTTTTCGCATGGACGTCATTCACCTCATTGGCAAGGACCCGCAACTTGCGAACGACCCCGAAGAGATCCGCGGCATTGGTCACGTTCCCTTGAACGACCGAATTGAAACCCACGGATATCTGCGCGAAATCCGTTCCGTGTTGGGTGAGTACGACGACGTTGTCAGCGTGGGCGAGGTCTATCTTCTGGACCCCGAGGCGGTGGCTGATTACTACGGATCAGGTGACGAACTTCATCTTTCGTTCAATTTCGCCTCGTTGTTGACGCCGTGGCGAGCAGAAGCGTGGCGGGCCCTCATTGAACGCACGGAGAGCTCGCACAACCGGGTGGGCGCGTGGCCTACGTGGGTGCTGAGTAATCACGACAATCAACGAGTGGCCACCCGTTTGAAGGGTGATCGCGCACGAATTCGCGCGGCCGCTGTGTTGCTGCTCTGCCTGCGCGGCACGCCGTTTCTTTATGCCGGCGAAGAGTTGGCCCTGCGCGACGCGCACATTGAAGAACATCAAGTGGTCGATCCGGGCAAACGAGACGGATGTCGAGCGCCACTTCCCTGGGAGAGCAGCGGCCTGCACGGATGGCCGGCCGTGCCGTGGCTGCCCTTTTCCGCCGAGCCCGAAATTTATTCGGTGCAGGCCCAAGAACTAGATGACGAATCGATGCTGTACTTCGTTCGCCTACTGCTGAGGACCCGCAGATCCAGTGAGGCACTACGACGAGGCACTCTCGACGCTCTGAGCGCCGTTAATGACGTACTGAGCTTTGAACGAAGTCGGGGGGACGAGCGTGTCGGGGTGTTAGTGAACTTTTCGCGCGAGCACCGCTCGATCGTGGCCCCGGCCGCTCAACACGAACTTTCAACAGTTCGAGCAACGGTCGAGCGCGTCGAAGGGTCCGTAGTTCTCGAACCCGGCGAATCGCTTATTCGCTTTTTCTAAAACACCCAGGGCGCGCGCACTCGCGAGGCCGGTTGATAGTTAATGCCGGCGCTTTCGTCGACGCGTGCCAGTAATGCTTCACACGCAGGCTCGAAAACAGTTGCGAACTCACGGGAGCGCTCGACGCCGAGTCGACGCCAAATTTGAGAAGCGGCGAGGTCAGTCTGATCTTCAATACGTTGACGAAGTTGCAGGCCATCGCTGTTCACGTGACGGTCAAATGCCAGCCCCTTCTGCGTCAGAAGGTCCCACGCATTGTCAATCGACTCTTTTGAATTGCCCCGCGACAGCGAGATCCAATCGTCGTCGTAACGAAGCCACGCGTTATGCAAGATCGATGCCTCGCCCGCGCTGAGTTCGTGGGTGGCGACCACTGCCCAGTGAGAGTCGCCTCGCCACTCGCGCAAACAGTTAACGGCGTGCCACGCGTCGATCAGCGGGTCAAGGGAACGCTCGATCTCGAGATGACTCGCAAACAGCGGTCGAGCAACGCGGTCCAGGTCCTGGACGACCGTCCACAGATGCGGTCCCCACTCAGTTAGGTCGCGACGCACGTCGGGCGCGTGAGCGGCCAATCCGTCGTGGACCGCCGCGTTTCGAGCGTGCCAGAAGGGCTCAAAACCACGTTGATCACCGAGACGATCAAAAACCAGGTTGATCGCAACGGGAGTGATGGAACCAAACGCGGCGCTCAGTGCTTCACGACCCGCGCCGCTAAAGGGATAGCCCCGAGCGGCGATGTAGCCCAGCGGGCCGGTGAGTCCTAACTGCTCGTAACGAGACACGGCGCCGGGGTCCCAAAATATCCAGCCGATCAGCGTCTGCACGCTTCGAGAGTTGCGTCGAGCGACCACCGACCAATCAACGTCCAGCGATGCTGCATTCATGGGGCGAACTTACTGCGCACTGATGAGCCATTGTTGACGTCCAATGTCACAGCGCGCCACGACAGTGTCACGGTTATGACAATTCATTTTCCTCCCCAACGTGAAGCTAAAACCACGGTTCGCGCTCTGTGCACCAATATCAGCGAGCTGCTGTCGGCGTTTTCAACGTCAACGGTTCCTCAGATGGCGGTTTGTAATTTTCCCGGCGGGAGGTACGTTCAGTTCTGGGCGAGCGCCAACAGCGCAATCGGAGAAGTCGTGTCCAACACGTTCCTCGACGACGAGATGCGCTGGAGCAACGACCAGGAACTGTCGCTCGAGGCCGCGGGGTGGTGCGCGCCTAATGACGCGAGTCCGAACTGGCATATTGAGCGTCGCGGTGACCGTGCGCACGTCGCGGTGGCCGTCTTGACGGTGCGAGCGATTGTTGACTCCCTCGGCTACGGCACCACACACGCCAACGATCCGGTGGTGGTGCAAACCTTCGCCTCGACAACGAAGCCGCGCAAATAGGACCGCTGCGCCAAAAAAGTAGATTGGCGTGGTGAGCGAGTTCGAATCAGCGTGGGCGGCGTCGCTCGAGGTCGAGGGTTGGCTTCTTAAAGAGCAAGGACTGGCTCTTTTTGAAGCGGCCCAACAGCTGGCTCCGGGAACCGTCGCCGTGGAGATTGGCAGTCACCGCGGAAAATCGGCGACGTTGATTGCCTTGGGACTGGCCGAAGGCGCACGACTGACTGCCGTGGATCCCTTTGATGATCCGCGCTGGGGTGGCGGTCCGGAGTCGTTGGCCATTTTTGAATCGAACATGCAAAAAGTTGGCGTACGCGACCGCG
>JANXTQ010000080.1 GCA_025352305.1 Actinomycetes bacterium | reverse complement strand
TCTCGGCTCGACGAGTTAGACGAGCTGTGGCTGGCCAACGTCAACGGTCCCGGTCAGATTGTTATGAGCGGCTCGCTCAGTGCTGTTATCGACCTCGTTGCTCGCTCGCGTGAGCTTGGTTGGCGACGAGCGAGCGAGCTCAATGTCGGTGGGGCCTTTCATTCCCCGTTGATGGCGCCGGCGCAGAGTGCGCTCGATGACGTTCTCACCAACGTGATCTTCAACGAGACCGAGCACGTCATTGCGGCGAATGTCGACGGGCAGTGGCACGGCGGCGGCGACCTGTGGCGCGATCTGCTCTCGAGACAACTGACCAGCACGGTTCAGTACTACGACATGATGACGTCGCTCGATCCGGCCGTGCGCCGCGTCGTGGAAATGCCACCCGGCAACGTGCTCGTGGGTCTCACGAAACGGATCCGCGAATTTGACGAACTCACTAATTTCATTCCAAACGAATCGAACTGACACCGTGAACCAACACATTCTCATCACCGGCGCGTCCAAGGGCATTGGTTATCGATGTGCTGAATGGTTCATTGAAAACGGCGACCGAGTGAGCGCCTTCTCGCGTTCGGGTGGGGCACCCGCTGGCGTCGTGCGCGCCGAGAGCGTGGACGTCAGCGACTCCGAGGCACTCAACAGCGCCGTGAAATCTGTCGTGAATGAGTTTGGACCCCTCGACGTCGCGGTAATCAACGCCGGTGTTACCAACGACGGTCTCGCGGTTCGAATGAGCGATGAGCAGTGGCGAGGTGTCCTGTCGGTCAACCTGGACGGAGCTTTTTTTACCGCGCGAGCGGCCCTCAGTTCAATGATTCGCGCTCGGCGTGGCTCACTCATCTTTGTTGGATCCATCAGTCCGTACCTCGGCGTCGCCGGACAAGCCAACTACGCCGCCGCCAAAGCGGGAGTCGCCGGTTTGGCTCGTTCGCTCGCTAAGGAGGTCGCGAGTCGCAACATCACGGTCAACGTGGTGGCGCCCGGATTCATTGAGACGGACATGACAAGCGCTCTCGGCGACGCCGTCGAGGCGGTAACGGCCACTATTCCCTTGGGTCGCGTTGGTGACACCTCGGACGTGGCTCATCTCATTGGATTTCTCAGTTCGAACGAGGCGCGCTACATCACGGGGGCCATCATTCCCGTTGACGGCGGACTCGCGATGGGCCTGTAGTTCTCTTTTCGCCGTGCTCAGCGCTACGCTCTCTTTACGTCAGAAAGGGGTCCCCGTGGACCGTCAAGAAGCACTCACCAAGTTCAACGAAAACGCCGTGGAAGTCCTCGCCGTTAACGTCGATCAACTCACCGCGGAAGCCTCATTTGCCGACGACCTCGGCGCCGACAGCTTGGACCTCGTCGAACTCGTTATGGCCCTCGAAGAAACCTTCGAGATTGAAGTAGATGAAGACGAGCTCAAAGACATCCGTACTGTGGGCCAGGCCTTCGAACTGATCTACGCGAAGCTCTAGTGCGAATTGGTATCCACAACGGCGAACCGCTTGACGGTGCGCGCGTTGCGGTGACCGGAATTGGTGCAGTGACGTGCGTAGGCCTCGGAGCCAACGTTCTCTTCGAACGACTACTCGACTCGCGGGCGCCCGACAGTCGATTGGTGGCGCCCTTTGACACCTCTCACTTAGGCGGACCCAAAGAGATTCGTCGTCTCGATCCCTTTTCGCTCTACGCGCTCGCGGCCGCCGACGAAGCGTGGCGCCAGAGCGGTCTAGAAGATCCCTACAGCGACGGCGGCTCCATCATCTCAACGGGAATCGGCGGACTCCAGTCGTTACTCGAACAGGTCACCGTGCTTCGTGAACGCGGAGCCAACCGAGTATCTCCCTTCCTGATCCCGATGATGATGCCCAACGCCGCCGCCGCCGCGGTGTCGATGAGATTCGGCCTCCAGGGTCCATGTGAGACCATCACCACCGCCTGCGCCGCGGGGACCCACGCCGTGGGATACGGCGCGCGACTCGTCGCGAGTTCGCGCTGCAGCGTCGTGCTTGTTGGAGGTGCGGAGGCGGTGATCACCGAAATCTCCGAGGCCGGATTCGCCAATATGACGGCCTTGTCGAACCTCGGGGTCTCACGACCCTTTGACCGAGACCGCGATGGATTCGTCATGGGCGAAGGGGCCGGCGTGCTCGTTCTCGAGAACTGGGACCACGCGCTCGCGCGCGGAGCCACGATTTTAGCGGAGGTGCTCGGAGCCGCTTCGACGGCGGACGCTCACCACATCACGGCGCCGGAACCGTCCGGGCTCGGTGCGCGCAGTTGTATGCATCTCGCTATTGAGGACGCGGGACTCGCGCCGGGCGACGTTGATCACGTCAACGCGCACGGCACTTCGACACCACTGAACGATCTTGCGGAGTCCATTGCGGTGCGTGCGGTCTTTGGTGATCGGGCACTGCCCGTTACCTCGGTCAAGGGACATCTCGGACACTCGCTGGCGGCCGCTGGAGCTCTGGAGGCCGTGGTGTCGGTCATGACCCTGCAACGCCAACTCATCCCGCCGACGTCCGGCACCACGCTCGTTGACCCACAGATTGATCTGGACGTCGTGATGGATCAACCGCGCAGCGCGAAAATTGATGTGGTTATTTCCAACTCATTCGGCTTTGGTGGACATAACGGCTCGGTTATTTTACGCGCCGCTAATCAATAGCTCGACGAAGTTCGCGGACGAACTTCTCTACCCCACTGGGTCCCTCGCCGTTCAGTAAACGTTGAACAATGGCGGTGCCCACAATGACCCCGTCGGCAACCGCCGCGGCCGCGGCGGCTTGTTGCGCGCTCGTGATACCAATGCCCACGTAAACGGGGGTGTCGGTGGCGCTCATTACTTCGGTGACCACACGAACTGAATCTCCATCGTCGCTCGCGGCGCCGGTCACGGCCATTCTCGCAGCGGCGTAAACAAAGCCCTGCGAACTTTGGGCGAGTGTGACGGCTCGTTCGTGCGGCGTCGACGGCGCGACCATCAATACGCACGCCACGTCGTGCTGGTTCGCTGCATCGCGCCAGGGGCCAACCTCTTCGAGAGAAAGATCCGGAACAATGGTTCCCGAAACTCCGGCGCGGGCCAAATCGGCGGCCGTGCGCTGCAGTCCACGGTGATGAAAGATGTTGTAGTAAGTCATGGCGATTAACGGCACGCCGACGTCCGCCGCACTCAGCTCGTCGAGCAGTGAGCTCGTGGTGGTTCCGCGGGCCAGCGCGAGTGACGCAGCCTCTTGGATGACGACTCCATCGATCATGGGATCAGAAAATGGCAGTCCAATTTCAATCGCGTTCGCTCCCGCGTGAACCGCCGCACGCAGCGCGTCGAGCCAATCATCGCTGAGACCACCGACGAAGTAGGGAACGAGGGCCTTTCGCCCGGAAGCCTTCAGTTCACGAAGTGACTTTTCCAGTG
>JANXTQ010000063.1 GCA_025352305.1 Actinomycetes bacterium | reverse complement strand
GCTTTAGTCGACTCCGTTCCGGGCAGCGAGAAACTGTCGGAGTAGTTGGTGCCGACGGCCTTACCAACAACGGTGGTCAGTACGAGAACTAAGAGCCAGACGACAACAACGGTGCGGCGGTGCCGCACGCACCACGTGGCGAGGGAACGCACGAAAACTCCTTGATCACTGCAGAGGGGAAACTGCCACTCACTCTAGGGATTTACCACTCGCCACAAGCCGAAGTTGGCCTATATTTCGTCTTATGGGATCTCAAGCGTGTTACTTCCAATTCAACTCTCCCCAGTTGGCCCATCAGGCCGCGTTCCTCGCTGAACTGTTTGATTGGGAGATAAATGAGCAGGGTGAGGACCACGCCTTTTTTAATCATCACGGCTCACCCGATGCCATTAATGGAGATATCGAGTCGACCAGCGACACCAACTCAACCGGATTGATTCTTTATTTCGAAGTCGACGACCTCGACGTCGCGTGCGCGAAAGCAGAAACGCTCGGCGGGCGAATAGTCGCCGCGCCGAGCGCACTGCCTAACAACTTCGGATCCATCGCGCTCATCAGCGACCTTGACGGCAACACTCTCGGTCTCTATCGCCGAGCGTTGACTGCCTAACTACTGGCCCGTGCTCATTCGGCGGCGGATCGACATAATCATTGCGCTGGCGAGCAACAGACCACCGAGTGCCGCGAGCGAGTCGAGTAGTGCCGAGCTGTGAGGCGCGGCTGCCAGCGGCGCCGACGAAAACCCGACGTGGTGCTGCGGCAGCGGAGCGGAGCGATCGGTCGCCACTTGGTGAGTCGTCACGTCCACGGTCGATACGCCACCACTGGCGAGCTGGGGCGCAACGGAACCGAAGTTGTCCGCCTTGAATTCGTACATGTTCGAGTAGTACGTCACGCTCAGACCGCTCGGTGTGACGCTCGCGTCACCGGCAGGGATTACGTCACAGCTCAGTGCCGTCCCACCAACGCCGGTCGAGTTAACGGTGCAACTGTCACCCTGGTCATCGGTGACGAGGTAGTACCCGTTGCTCGACGCGTCAGCGACTTCGTTCCAGCTGATGGTCCATCCGCCGCTCGTGGCGACGATGGTCACGGTGCTCGGGTCAACGACCTCGCTGGCTCCGCCCCCGAAAACGATTGGCGGTTCAATGGGAACGGTGACCATTTGGCCACTCGCTACCGAGAAACTCCATGAATCAGTGCTGAGGTCTCCAATCGGGGTGTGGGCAACAACCTCAAGAACGTAATTGTCGCCATCGCTCACGGAACTAAAGCTGTAGCTCGTGGTCGAGGCGTCGAGTGAGACGTGGCTCACGATGTTGCCGTTGGCGTCGAGCAACGTGACGTCGTAGCCAGTGGCGTCGGGCGAGTTGGAGCTCCACGAGACGCTCAGTGTTCCATCTACGCAGGAGAGATCGGAGATAGACACTGCAGCGTCCGTGGAGAGTAATCCGCCAACGACGGCGAAGGTTGCGCTGGGGTCCGAGTCAAAGTCACCGCCCGGGGTGTGCGTCGTGACGACGACGTAGTAGCCCTGCGCGTCGCTCACTCCACTAAAGGTGTCCGACGTTGATCCGGCCGCGACAACGTCGTCGGCCACGACAGCGCCGGTGCTGTCGTAAAGAACGACGTCGAGGCCCGTGGCGTCCGGCGACGTATTGGTCCACGTAACGATGACGGATCCGGCGGATCCACTGAGATCGGTGATAACGGCGGGTCCCTCCACCACGTCGACCGGTGCGCTCGGCAACGAGTCAACTGTTCCCGAGGAGTCCGTAGCGCTGACGACCACGTAGTAGCCGCTCTGGGCCGCTACTGAATAAAAGGTGTCGGACGTCGCTGACGGATCCAGCGAGTCATCGGCGACCACGGTGCCGGTGCTGTCGTAAAGGACTGCGTCCACCGACGTGGCGTCGGTGACGTTGAGCGTCCAGTTCACCGTTAGGTCCGCTCCGCTGACCAATACCGAGTCGATACCGGGGCTGAGTGTGCTGGCTCCGGCGGCCAAGGGTGCAGCGACAAGGCCGAGGGCTCCCACCAAGGCGGTGACGGCGGTGCGGCGAAGGATGCTGAGGGCAGTGCTGCGAGGCGATGAAGTTCTCATGCTCAGTACCTGTAGCCAGGTTCGTCATAGTTACTGCCGAACATAAGAATCAGGCAAGAAAATGAGGCAGTTGTCCGCTGGCCTGACGCTGAGCCAACGTCGCCGCCTGCGCGTCGCGTTCGGACAGAATCGGAGGTCCACTGAGATTCCACCTAATCGCCACGTCGGGATCGAGCGGGTGAAATTCACACTCGGTGTGCGCGTCGTAGCGCGAACTGAGCAGATACGCCAACGTTGCGACGTCACTCGTAACCACGAATCCGTGAGCCACACCCGCCGGTACGACTACCGCAACGCCGGCTGATTCGTCGAGCGAAATGATCTCGATTAGTCCAAAGGTCGGCGATCCCACTCTCACGTCAACAACAACGTCGTCCAGTGCTCCACTGACGCAGGTCACGATCTTGGCTTGACCCTCGGTGGCCAGTGAGTAGTGCATGCCGCGAACCACGTTTCCTCGTGAGCGCGACAGAGTCGCCTGCGCCAGTTGGAAGCTCACGCCCACGTCTAAAAGTTCATCCTCGCGATACCACTCACGAAACAGTCCGCGCTCATCCGCGTGCACCGGAGTTTCGAGCAGGTACAGACCGGCAATCGACAACTCGCGAACACTCACGGACGAACCTTGAGCGGTTCCCACCACGCACGATTTTCGCGGTACCACGCCACGGTCGCGGCGAGAGCGTCGTCAAAGTTCACCGTCGGGACAAAGCCCAATTGGTCCTTGATCTTGTCCCAGTTCACGCTGTAGCGCCGGTCGTGACCGAGGCGGTCGGTCACTAACTCAATGCTCGACTCATTGGCACCACAAAGGGCCAACAAGCGCGTCGTCAGTTCACGATTGGTCATTTCGTTGTCGCTGCCGATGTTGTAGATCTCGCCGGACTTACCGTGTTGAAGAACGAGCAGCAGCGCTCGACAGTGATCATCAACGTGTAACCACTCACGCACCTGAAGTCCGTCTCCGTAAAGAGGGACGGACTGGTTATCCATGAGATTGGACACGAAGAGCGGAATCATTTTTTCGGGGAACTGGCGCGGTCCGAAGTTGTTGGAGCACCGAGTCACGCACACGTCGAGCCCGTACGTGGCGTGATACGCCAGCACCGCGAGATCGGACGCGGCCTTGCTCGCTGAATATGGAGAGTTGGGCGCGAGAGCGTACTTTTCGTCCCACGAACCACTCTCAATCGTGCCGTACACCTCATCGGTAGATACGTGAACGAATCGCTCGACTCCGCCACGGCGTGAACTTTCCAGAAGTTGTTGAGTGCCGAGCACGTTCGCGACAAAAAAAGGTTCCGCGCTCTCTATAGATCGATCAACGTGGCTCTCGGCCGCCAAGTGCACCACCGACGTCGTGCCCGACAACAACTCATTGGTCAACGTTGCGTCGTTGATGGAGCCGTGAACAAACTCCACCCGCGAATCACGTAAAACTCCGTCTAAGTTTTCGAGTCGTCCCGAGTAAGTGAGCGCATCGAGCAGAACTATCTCGTTGTAGCCGAGTGCATCCGCGGCGTCGAGGGCCATCTCACTAAATCGACTGCCAATAAATCCGGCGGCTCCGGTGATGAGTAAGCGCACAGCTACCTGCGCCACAAGTTCGAAGCGTCCACGGCAACCTAGGCTAGTTCTGTGAAGGGAATTGTCTTAGCCGGTGGTGCCGGAACACGGCTCTACCCCGTTACTCGCGCCGTCTCGAAGCAGTTGCTGCCGATTTACGACAAGCCG